>JAIOPA010000424.1 GCA_021414165.1 Candidatus Eiseniibacteriota bacterium | reverse complement strand
CTCGAGCGGCTACAGGGCCGCTCGGCCCACGCGCTGGGTTCGCTCCTGCGGTCCGAGCAGGCGGTGGGCCGTGCGGGCGAGTGGGTGCGGCTCGAGCGATGGCTGGGCCCCGAGGAGGCGCATCGACTGCTCATGGTCGAGGGCGGACCGGGCAGCGGCAAGAGCACACTCCTCCGGGCACTCGCCGCGCGCGCGACACTCGCTGGCCACCCGGTCATCGCGATCGCGGCCACGGCGGGAGCGGGCTCCGGTGAGCTGGGGCGCCGGCTGCTCCTGCGTCTGGCAGCGGCCGCGGAGGCGAACGGCCAACTCACCTCTGAGATCAGCGCGGTGCGCGAGCGGCTCGAGCAGGGCGCACTCCGGGCCGACGAGGATCTCATGGCGCTCGCCGAGTTCGGCCTGCGCTGGGCGGCCGGCTCCGCCGGGTCGCGACCTCTCGTGGTCCTGCTCGATGACATCGACCATGGCGATGCGCGCTCACTCGCGATCGTGCGCCGCATGTCGTCGTCGGCCCCACCCCAGACGCGATGGCTCTGGGCGAGTGGTGCCGGCTGGGTGACGGAGGGCTCACCCGAGGCCCTGCTCGCACAGGCGGGTTGGGCCGAGCGCATGCCTCTCGGCCCGCTCACGGCCGAGGAATCCCACGCGTTGATCGAGGCACGGCTGCGCGCGACGCCGCCTCGGGCGCTGTCCGATTTCATCTGGGAGCGCTGCGGCGGGCATCCGGGCATGACGGTCGAGGCGCTCCACCGCTTGGCCGCCTCGAACGTGATCGCCTTGACCGAGGCCGGTGTCCAGTTCGACCGCACCGCGCTCTCGAGTGTCGTGTTCCCGGCGGACTTCCTCACGGCCTGCCTCGAACGCCTGCGTCAACGCGATGGGCAGACGATCCGCGCCGCACACGTGCTCGCGGTGTGGGACGCGCCGCTCGATCTCGCGGATCTGGCTCGTCTGGGTGTGGAGCAGGCCGAACGGGTCGCGTCCGGGCTCCAGATGGCGGGACTGCTCGGCCGCGACGACGACGGCCATGTGTCGCTGAATCCGCCCGCGCTCCGGCGCGTGTTACGAGAGGCGCTGAGTCCGGACGAGCGCGCGGCGATCGGCCGCGCGGCACTCGAACTGCCCGGCGTGAGCACCGAGCAACGCTTCCGCCTGCAGGGCGCGATCGGCGAGCCCGAGCGCGCGCTCGAAGAGGCCGAACTCGCGTTCGCCGAACGTGCGGACATCGCACTGGCCGAAGCCGCCGCGCAGATCGCGGCGCAAGCCGGACTGGTCGCGCGTGAGGCCGCCTGGCACGGCCGCGCGGGCCGGCTGTTGTACGCGCGCGGGCGGCTGCGCGATGCCGTGGGGCACTTCAAGGCCGCACTCGAGCTGGGTGCCGAGGATCCCGGGCATGAGCGGTGGATCATGGAGTTGTCGCAGTCGTTGTTGCGGCTCGGCCGCCACGACGAGGTGCGCGAGTTCAACCAAACGATGCTGGCGCGGCCGATCGGTCCGTTGTGCCGGGTCCACCTGCTGATCACCTCGACGGGCATGCATGTGGATCGGGGTGAGGTCAGCACCGCGGTGGCCGCCTTGAACGAGGCCCACCAACTCGCCGAGCAGTTGGGGGACCCCGAGGCGCTTGGGCTCGTGGGGCTGGCACGCGCGTTCCGGCGCATGCGCGAGAATCGTGACGGAGGCGACGCGATCGAGCTCGCTCGCGTCGCGCTCGCGCACTTCCAGAGCATCGGTGATGTGCGTCAGGAGTTGCGCGTGGTGTGCGCGCTCTGCAGTGCGCAGTGGCAGGCCCAACGCGGTCAAGAAGGACTGCCCTTGCTCAACGAGGGCATCGAGCGAGCCCGCGCTCTCGATCTGCGGATCCCGCTCATCGAGATGCTCGCGGTCCGGATCCAGGTGCTGGTGCATTCCGGCGATTGGCGGGCCGCGGTGCCGGTGCAGGAGGAGTATGTCCGGCTCTCGATCGAGGAAGGGCTGCAGTTCTACACCACGACGGGTGTGATCTGGTTCTCGCTCCTGCTGGCACTCATTGGAGAGCATGACGCCGGGCGCCGGCTCGCCTGGCGTGGCATCGGTCTGGCCCGTACTTACCTGCCGGGCCTTCTCTCCACGGCGTACCGGGCGCTGGCACTCGCCGCACGCAACGGTGGGCGCGCCCGGCTCGTGGCAGGGGCGCATGCGCGCTCGATCCGCCACCGCGAGAAGTCCATGGATCCCACGTGCTATCCATGGCTCCGGCTGGAGTTCGGCCAGTTGCTGGCCTGGCGCGGCCGTTGGCAGCGCGCGCTCGAGGTCTGGGACGCCGTACTGCGCGATCAGCCCGATCCGGATGTCCTGGAGTACGTGATCCTCAACCTGCAGAGCGCACGCGCCTGTCTGCGGATCGAGGCTCTGCGCGGGGAGGCCAAGCGCCGCCGCGAGCAGGTCGAGGACTGGTGCCACCGGCAGGCACAGCCGCTCGCCCTGGCGCATCGCGCGCAGTTCGATGCCGAGGCCCATCTGCTCGAGGGCCGTGTCGAGGCCACGATCGAGTCCGCACGTGAGTGTCTCGAGGCGTTCGATCGCTTCCCGGCGCCCGCCGAGAGCGCGCATGCCGCATTGGCGATCGCGCGTCTGGGGCTCGAGAGCCCGATCGCGCCTCGTCTTCCCATCGCGGAGTGGCTCGAGCATGCGCTCGCGGGCTTCCATCGGCTCGGGGACCGCGCGAGCCGTGTCGACGCACTGGAGCGCATGTACGATCTCCAGCGTCGGTTCGGTGGCGTGCGACGCAAGCCGCTCCGGGATCGCGAACTGTTGACGCGGGTCGGTCAGTTGATCGAGTCCATGTCCGACTTCGAGCAGTTGTCCAGAGCCGCCATTCAGTTGGCGGTCGACGAGCTCGATGCCGAGCGCGGCGTCTTGTTGCTGGCCCCCCGGGACTCCGACGACGAGGCGGAGCT
>JAIOPA010000455.1 GCA_021414165.1 Candidatus Eiseniibacteriota bacterium | reverse complement strand
GGGCGAGGTGCTGAACCAGTGTGGTGCGCGCATCGAGGGGCTGGGTTCGCGACGCCTCGTGATCCACGGCGTGAAGGAGCTGCGCCCGATCGACACCACGATCATCCCGGACCGCATCGAGGCCGGCACGTTCGCAGCCGCCGCGGTCATGACCGGCGGAAGCATCACGCTGGAGCGGGTCATACCCGATCACTTCGAGGCCGCACTGCGTAAGCTCGAGGAGACCGGCGCCACGGTCGTGCGCGAGCACGATGAGGTCACGGTGAGTGGCCGCGGCCGCCCGCAGGCGGCCGACGTGATCACGCAGGTGTTCCCGGGCTTCCCCACGGACATGCAGGCGCAGCAGATGGCCGTGGCCGCCATTGCACAGGGCACCAGCGTGATCGAGGACACGATCTATCTGGACCGCTTCTCGCATGTGGCCGAGCTGGGCCGCTTGGGTGCCAAGATCGAACTCAAGGGCAACGTGGCGGTGGTGAAGGGCGTCGATCGCCTGCAGGGCGCGCCCGTCATGGCCACCGACCTGCGCGCGAGCGCGGCGTTGGCACTGGCCGCACTGGTGGCCGACGGCGAGACGCGCATCTCGCGCATCTATCACCTGGATCGCGGCTACGAGAACTTCGATCAGAAGCTCACGCAGTTGGGGGCGCTGGTCTCGCGCGTGAAAGAGTAGCGCGCCGGGCATGTCCGAGAAGATCTACGACGCACGCTACTTTGAACGCTGGTACCGGCGCTCCAGCGTGGGTGTGGGCAAGGACGACTTCGTCGGCCGCAAGGTGAGCCTGGCCGTGGCGGCCGCGGAGTACCTGCTGGGCCGGCCCATCGAGCGCGTGCTCGACGTGGGCTGCGGCGAGGCGCCGTGGCGCGCGCATCTCAAGAAACTGCGCCCGCGCGTGTCGTACGAGGGCATGGACGGTAGCGAGTACGCGGTGAAGCGCTACGGCCGCTCGCGCAATATACGGCTGGGCACGCTGGGCGAACTGGGCAAGGCCGGCTTCCGTGGGCGCTACGACCTGGTGGTGTGCGCCGACGTGCTGCACTACGTGAGCACGGCCGAGGCGCGCGCGGGTCTTACCGCCATGCACAAGCTGTGCACGGGTGTCGCGTTCATTGA
>JAIOPA010000454.1 GCA_021414165.1 Candidatus Eiseniibacteriota bacterium | reverse complement strand
GGCGCGGCGCGCGGCGGCCAGCGCGTCGGCGAGCACGGCGTCGAGTTCGTCGAACGACACCGGCGGTACCACCACGTAGAACGGCCGCACCGTGAGCGTGGCAAGACGCGCGGCGGGCGAGGGATCCTCGAGCACCAGGATGATCGGGGTGCGAGGGAGCGTGCGGCGCAGCAACTGCAGCAGGCCCACGAAGGTCTCGGTGTGCTCGCGCACGCCGACGAATGCGATGTCGAAGGGTTGGCGCGTGCTGGCGCGCAGCGCCTCTTCGAGGTTGTTGCACGCCACGACCTCGCCGGTGACCGGCGTGATCATGCGGGCGAGTTCGCCGTGCTCGCGATCACACACCAGGACACGGGCCGGGAGCACGGGCCGCGCGGATGAGCGCGCGCGACGGCTGCCACCGCGATGTGCGGGGGAAGGCTCCGGAGAGTGTATGGGGTCCGGGTGATGCGACACGGCAGTGAGCCTCCGGCTCGAGACAGGGTAAGGAAACGGCGCGGCTCCACGGGTCCATCCTTCCACCCGTGGGCGACGGTTGGGGCGTCCACCCTCGAGCGTGCACGTGGAAGCCGCGCCCCTTTATCTAGACGAGGTCCGATCGACCCCGGTTCGGTACAGTGATGCGGCAATCGTTGCGGTCGATGAACGGGTTCCCGTCCGGACCGCCCCAGCTCGCATTTGTGCGACTGCCGCTCGTGGGATTACCAAAGCAAGACGCGGGCCGTCGGTGCCACCGCTCGGGCTGGCGCCGCAAGGCATTGCCGCACAAAGGTATGTGGGCATGGCTTGCGTGGGCAGGGGACGCCGCGCGCGCGGGCGCGGCCAAGCGCCGCTGACAGCCTGACATGCGACACGGCGCACCTGTCAGGATGGGGTCCCAAAGCCGGACGGCCGCTCCCGCCTGGGAACGGCCGTCGATGGAACCGCTTGGAGCGAGGCGCTCAATCCTCGCGTGACCCCGCCGGATCGTGCTCGTCCGCGCCTTCGCGCGGCTCGATCTCCTTGAGCTTACGGTACAGGTTGCGCTCGCTGATCCCCAGGATGCGGGCAGCGTTCTGGCGGTGGCCCTTGCTGTGATCGAGCACGCGGCGGATGTAACGCAGCTCCACGTCCTCGAGGCTCGGCCAGTCGCCCTGCCCCGGCTCGGGCTCGAACGCCGGCGCCATGCGCAGCCCCATGGGCAGATGCTCGGGCCCGATCACGCCGTC
>JAIOPA010000418.1 GCA_021414165.1 Candidatus Eiseniibacteriota bacterium | reverse complement strand
TTCGCCGGTGCAGCGTGCGCTGTGGGACGGCCTCGAGGTGACCGGTGTGTGCACGATCTTCATGGACTCGGGCATCGACACCGGCGACGTCATCGAGGTGCTGCGGGAACCGGTGCGCGATGACGACGATGCGTCGTCGCTGGCGGCCAGGCTCGCGGAGTTGGGCGGGCCGTTGCTCGCCAGCAGTGCGTTGTTGGCCGCGTCGGGCAAGGCCCCGCGCGTCGCACAGGACCGCACGGCGGGCAGCTACGCCAAGAAGTTGAAGAAGCAGGATGGCATCGTCGATTGGACGCTGCCGGCACGCGCGGTGTGGTCGAGAGCGCGTGCCGTGACGCCGTGGCCAGGTGCCACGGCGATGTTCCGCGGAAAGCGCGTGTTGATCGTGCGCTCGCGGCCGGAGCCGGGTGGCGGAGATGCCGCGCCCGGGTCGTTCTTGTCGAACGACGAGCAAGGAGTGCGGATCGCGTGCGGCGAAGGTGTGCTGCGCGTGACCAGGTTGAAACCGGAGGGGCGCGCGGAACTCGACGCCGCCGAGTGGGCGCGAGGCGCGCGGATCCAGCCGGATGAACGTTTCGAGACCTTGAAGGAGCAGACCCAGTGACTTTCGATCGCAGCAGCAGCCCCAGACCGGCCAGCCGGCCCACGATGCGCACGAGCGCCCCTCGCGATGAGGCGCCGCGTTCGCGGGCCCCACGGCCGGGAGCACCGCGCAGCGGCGGTTACTCGCCGCGTCCGGGCGGATCGCGCGAAGGCGGCTACGCGCCGCGTTCGAGCGGCCCGCGTACCGGCGGCTTCGCGCCGCGTCCGGGCGGATCGCGCGAGGGTGGCTATGCGCCGCGTTCGAGCGCGCCTCGTGAGGGCGGCTACTCGCCGCGCCCCAGTGGGCCGCGCGAGGGAGGATTCCGTCCGCGTCCCTCGGGCGATGCTCCGCGCAGTGGTGGTTACTCGCCGCGCCCCAGCGGCCCGCGCGAGGGTGGTTTCCGTCCGCGTCCCGAGGGCGACTCGCGTGGCAGCTTCCGCCCGCGTCCGTCGGGCGATGCGCCGCGCAGCGGTGGTTACTCGCCGCGTCCGGGTGGCTCGCGTGAGGGCGGCTTCCGTCCGCGTCCCGAGGGCGATTCGCGGGGCAGCTTCCGTCGTCCCGAGGGCGATCCGAGCGGCAGCTTCCGTCCGCG
>JAIOPA010000417.1 GCA_021414165.1 Candidatus Eiseniibacteriota bacterium | reverse complement strand
CTCGCCGCGGGCGCGTTGTTGCTCTACCGCGCACTACGGCCCGCCTGGAGCGGGTCACTCGCGTTCGCCACCGCGGCATTCACGCTGGGCGCCGAGAGCACGCGTACGATTGCCGGTTGGCCCACGCAGTTCGTGGACGTGGGCCTGTTCGTGTTCAGCATGCTCGCATGGCACGCGGCAGCGCGTGGCCGGCAGACGCTGGCGCTCGTGGCGCTCGCGCTCGCGCTGCTCTGCAAGGAACTCGCCGTGGTCACCGGTGTGCTGCTGGCGTTCGTGCCTGCGCCGGGTCGGACACGCGCCGAACGCGTGCGGCTCGGCATCGGCGCCGCGATCGTCATGGCGGTCTGGGGCGCGATCTCGCTCCTGGTGCGCAACGCCGCGCACCTGCAGCTGCCGCGCCGCATCGCGGACTCGCCAGAGGCTCTGGCCGCGGGCCCACTCGACCGGCTCGCATGGGCGTTCGGCGGCAGCCTCAAGGCACTCGCAAGCCTGCCGATCGTGCCGCATGCGAACGACGGCTTCGTGCTCGCCGCGGTGGCGCTGCTCATGCTCGGCGCGATCGCGATGTTCGTGCGTTCGCCCGAGGCCCGCGCGCGATTGCACGCGCGTCGGGGCGATGTGGTGTTCGGCCTTGCGTGGTTCGTGCTGGCCACCGCCACGCTCGCGCCCATCTTCCCGTCGTGGCAGCCCAACCGCAGCCAGTACGGCAGCGCGGGCGCAGGCGTGGCGCTGGTGGGCGTGGCGGGCGCGGCCCACCCGGCCTTGGCCGCAGCGCTCACCGTGTCGCGCATCGTGTGGCTCGAGTGCGCGCCAGCAGCGGCCACCACGGTGAGCAGCGTGCCGCCCGATCAAGGTGCGTTCATGGACTGGCCACGCCTCACGCGGCTGCAGCGCTTCATGCGCGCCACGCGGCTCAAGCTGACAGCGGCCTTCCCCACGCTGCCGCCCGGAGCGGCCGTGGTGCAGCAGAACCTGCCGCACGGCGTGGAGTACGCATTCGGAGGCGATCATGCGTTGCAGGTGTGGTATCGCGACCCGGCGGTCCACTGGATGCGATTCGATGTCTGGCGTGCGCATGCCGACACCATGGCCACCGTCATCGTGCAGGGCTCTGCGGATCATGAACCGCCGGTGGCCCTGGTGTCCCCGCAGGCCGTGCGCTTCTTGTTCGCTGCGCAGGAGTTGTCTTACGCGGGGCGCTTCGCGGAGTTGCTGCCGCTGCTCGATCGCGCCGATTCGCTGCAGCGCGACCCCGATGCCCTGCAGTACTGGGTCACGAGCCGCGCCATGCGTGCATTCGCGCTCGTGAGCACCGGGCACGCGGCCCAGGCCGATGCGCTGCTCGCGCCCATGATCCCGCTCGATCCCAACGACGCCACCGCGCGACAGGTGCTGGCACTCGCACGCGCCAAGCTGGGCCGGCTCGACGAGGCGTTCGCACAGCTCGACACGCTGCGTGCCATCGATGCTGGCAATCCGGCTACGCTGGCACTCGAGCGCCAGCTGAATGCGCAGCGTGATGCGGGCAGGACGCTGTCACACTGACCAGACGAGTCAGGCCAAAGGCCGCCGCTTCACCACCAGCACCGTGAGGTCGTCTGCGGGCCCGGTCGCGCCCTCGAAGCCGCGCACCGTGGTCACGAGACGGCCGGCGATCTCACTCGCAGGCAGCACGTGCGACGACTCGAGCTCAGCCACCAATCGCTCCTCGCCCCACTGCTCGCCCGTCGCATCCGCACCCTCGGTCACGCCATCGGTGTAGAGCGTCAGCACATCGTCGGGCTCCAGCGTGGTCTCGCCACTCGCGAACACCGAGCCCGAGAGGATGCCCAGGATGAGTCCGCCCTCTGAAAGCCACTCGCTCGCACCGTTCGAGCGCCGGAGCAATGGTGGGTTGTGGCCCGCGTTCACATACACGAACCGTCCGCTCGCCGACTCCAGGAAGCCGAAGAATGCGGTCACGAACCGGCCCGGCTCCACGCTGCGATGCAGGAAGTCATTGATGCGCGAGGCCACACGCTCGGGTTCGACGCGCGACTCGTCCTGGCTCATGAGTGCCGCACGGAACCCGCTCATGAGCAGCGCGGCCGGCACACCCTTGCCCGAGACATCGGCGATCACGAACAGCCAGCGGCCGTTGCCGAGATCGAGATGATCGTAGTAGTCGCCACCCACTTCACGCGCGCTCTCGGAGCGGCCGGCCACATCGAAGCCCGGCACATCGGGCGAGCCCGCGGGCAAGAGCCGCGCCTGGATACGACGCGCCACGTCGAGTTCGTTCTCGAGCCGGTCCCGCTCCTTCTCGAGTTCGCGAGCGTGTTCCAAGCCCGCCGCCATCTGATTGAACTGGCGTGCCGTGTCCCACAGGTCGTCATCGCCTGCGATCGGGATGCGATGCGCCAGTTTGCCTTCGCCGAACGCACGCGCGCCATCGCGCAGCGCGGCGATCGCCTGCGTGATGCTACCGCCCATGCCACGCACCATGCGCAGGTTCGTGCCGAACAGCGGCAGGAGAAGCAGGCCCACTCCGGCGAGCACGGCGATCGGGATGGCCTGCAGCGGGTTCTCGCGCACCTTGTCGAACAACCCCACCAACGTCGATCGCCACGAGGCCTGCACGCGCAGGGTGAAGGAGCGCGTGGACCACTGCCCGTCCTCGAACTCGATGCCCTCGACCGAGATCTGGCCGGTGAGTCCGATATCGCCCGAGCCCCGCAGCGTGTCCTTGCCGGTCGAGATCACCAGAGGCGCGCCGCTCCGGCCCGGCTTGAGCACGGAGTCGGGTAGTCCCAGCGAGCGGGACACGGCCCGCGCACGTTCGAACGCCAGCGAGTCCTCGGCCGCCGTGCGATCGGCGCGCGCCGGCAACGAATCGCGGATCCCCTTCACCTGTTCGCGGAGCGAATCCAGGGTCTCGTCGGACTGGCGCGCCGGCGGCATGATCAGCTTGGTGTCCATGACCGGTGACAGGGTGCTGTCGAGCACGGTCTGATAGGGCGCCAGCACGACGATCGCGTCACTCCCGCGACGTGCGGCAGCACCGAACCAGCGCTCGTTGCTCAGTTCGACGACGCCGTGGTGCGGAAGCGAATCGAGTCGTGCGATCCAGGCTGCCAACCGCTCCTCGTGCTCGATCGGAGCGCCGACCACGCGCTGCACCTGGCCGGAACGGATCGCGAAGGCCCGTGTCCCGGGCCAGTGCGCTGAACGCTCATCCCCCACGAGTCGCGCGGAGCCGGGCAACTCCGTGGCCGCCCCGAGCGCAGTCTGCGTCACGGCCTCCAGCGCCGCGCCCTCACGAACGACCAGGCGACCGGCGAGCAACGCGCGATCGGCATTCACGCCCAGGTACGTGCTGCTCACCCACAGCGCGACCACGATGAGCAGCGGCACCGTGACCACGAGCACGTGCGACAACGTGAGCCGCAGGCTCACACGCCGGATCCCGAGCGTGGGGTCCTTGCTGAACGCCCCGAACGCACGCAGCACGGTGTAGCTCGCATAGATCGTGGCGAAGATCCGCACCATGCGTAGCACCGTGAGCGGCTGCCCGCTCGCGGCCACCAACTCCTCGAACGGCGGCAGGCCCACGGTGAGCGCGAGCAGCGCCACCAGCGCCAACAACGACGCGCGGAACCGCTCCGCCGTGGTGAGCACCGAGAGCCAGGGATGCCGCGTCAGGCTGATCCAGAACAACGCGGCCGCGCCTCCGGCCGAGCCCTGCGAGAGCGCGATCAGGCCAAGCGCTGCAAAGAAGAACCGGCCGTTGCGCGTGCCCTTCCGGTACGGCGCACTCACGATCAACTGCACGAGCGCGGCGAACAGCATGAGCGCCGCGAGCGTTCCCGCCAGTGCGACCGCGGGCGCGACGGCGTGCGCGCTGGGCAACCGCAGCAACTCCATGGCCGTGCGAAGCAGCACCACGCTCACGAACGCCAGACCGAGCAACCGCTTGACGCGGGGGGCCTCGGGCTCGCGACGGCTGAGCAGGAACCCGACCACGAGCGTGATCGCGATGACCAGGACGGGCAGTAGAGTGAGCATCCGGACAGCCTACCCGAAATCGGCGGGCCACTGGATGTCGCTCGCGCCGGGCGTCCGGATGCCCGCGCTGAGCCGGCAACCCGACCGGCGGTCCCACCCTTTGCACGTCCCTGTCGGTCCCATCGACGAACGCGGCAACTGCCGCCCCCCGCCGCGGCGGCCCGCATCGCCACGGAGGGAACCCGCAGGTACATTCATCCGTCGCTATCCGGACCCTCGCCTTCCACCTTTCAAGGATCCCCTCATGCGTCTGGCTTCCACCCTGCTCGCTGCGCTCCTCCTGCTGCCGTCCCTGGCCCTCGCCCAGGTGACCAGCATCAAGGGCCGCTTCCTCGACCCGACCACGAACGCCCCGGTCCCGCAGGTCGCCGTCAAGCTCACGAGCTTCGCGGACTCGGCGGACGTGAAGAAGGTCACGGCCAAGGACGACGGGACGTTCGAGGTCACCGGGCTCGGGGTGCACAGCTACCGGCTCGAGGCGACGCGTGTCGGTTACTCGCCGCTCAAGCAGATCATCCGGGTGAGCGAGGCGAACCAGAACCTGGGCGTGCTGCAGCTCATGCCCGAGGCGGTGAACATCGCGGGCGTCACGGTCACCGAGTCGCCGTCGCCGGCCATCCAGAAGGCCGACACAACCGAATTCCGCGCCAGCGCGGTCAAGACCGGCAAGGACGCGACCGCCGAGGACCTGGTGCAGAAGATGCCGGGCGTCACGCTCGAGGGTGGCCAGGTGAAGGCACAGGGCGAGAACGTGCAGCAGGTGCTCGTGAACGGCCGCCCGTTCTTCGGCAGCGATCCCGCCGCGGCCATGCGCAACCTGCCCGCCGAGGTCGTCGACCGCATCCAGGTGTACGACCGCTCCAGTGATCAGGCCGAGTTCAGCGGCTTCGATGACGGCCAGCAGCAGAAGACCATGAACTTCATCCTGCGTGACCAGAAGGCGCGCTTCGGCAAGGTGTACGGCGGCTTCGGCGACGACAACCGCTATCAGGGCGGTGGCAACGCCACGTGGTTGAAGGGTGTGAACCGGCTCACGCTCATCGGGCTCTCGAACAACATCAACCAGCGCAACTTCTCGCCCATGGATCTGTTCGGCGCCATGTCCGGTAATGCCGGCGGCGGTGGCATGCGCATGATGGGCGGTGGTGGCGGTGGCTTCGACCCGAGCAGCTTCTTCGTGAACCAGCAGGGCGGCATCACCACCACGCACTCGGGTGGCGCCAACTACGCCGGCCAGTGGGGCAAGAAGCTCGCGGTCACGGCCAGCTCGTTCGTGAACGACATGGACAATGAGAACTCCCAGCTCATGCAGCGCCAGTTCCTGCCCCCGCAGGACTCGCTCGCGTTCTACGACCAGACCACCGGCAGCGACAACAAGAACGGCAACCAGCGCTTCGACGCCCGCTTCGAGTGGACGATCGACTCGCTCAACTCGGTGATCGTGCAGCCGCGCCTGTACTTCCAGCAGAACCGCAGCCGCAACCTCACGAACGCCACGAACAGCACGCTCGGTGGCTCGATCGTGAACACGAGCGATGGCGACACGCGCAACCACACGACCGGTAACAACCTTTCGAACCGCGTCACGCTGCGCCACCGCTTCGCCAAGCGCGGCCGCAATGTCTCGGCCGACGTGAACATGGGCCACAACGAGCGCGACGGCGACCGCGTGCAGCGCTCGCTGAGCCAGTTCATCACGAACAACATCGCCAGCGCCGACACGGTGGACCAGCTCACGAACTCGGGCAGCATCACGAACTCCATCTCCACGCGCATCGCGTACACCGAGCCGCTCACCAAGAGCTGGCAGGCGCAGCTCACGTACAACCCTCAGTTCACGCGCAGCGAGTCCGATGCGCGCGCGCTGGCGCTGGATCCGGCAGGCGCGTACACGCAGCTCGACAGCACGCAGTCGAACTCGTTCGTGAACCGCAACACGGTGCAGAACGGTGGCGCAGCGGTGCTGTTCACCAAGGGCCCGTGGCGCTGGCTGTCGCAGGCGTCCGTGCAGCAGGCCAAGCTCCAGAGCGAGCAGGAGTTCCCGGAGTCGCGGTCGTTCTCGAGGACGTTCTCGGACGTGCTGCCGTCCATGACGCTGTCCGCCACGTTCGCGAACCGCCGCAACGTGCGCATCAACTGGAACACGTCCACGAACCCGCCGTCGATCAACCAGCTGCAGAACGTGGTCGACAACTCGAACCCGCTGGCCCTGAGTGCAGGCAATCCCGATCTGCGACAGACCTACGCGAACGCATTCACGGTCCGCCTGTCCGAGGCGGACCCGATGCGCAGCAAGAGCCGCTTCCTGTTCCTGAACCTCGTGCGCACCAACAACCCGATCGGCAATGCCACGTTCACGGCACCGCGCGACACGGTCGTCGACGGAATCGCGCTCGCGCGCGGCACGCAGCTCACCCGTCCCGAGAACCTCGACGAGGCAGCCTGGACGGCAAACGCGTTCGCCGTGTACAGCCGTCCGGCCAAGTTCCTCAAG
>JAIOPA010000416.1 GCA_021414165.1 Candidatus Eiseniibacteriota bacterium | reverse complement strand
GGCAGCGGCAGCCAGCCTTCGCGCCCACCCCATGCGGCGATACCGGGGGCTGCGAGCGGCAGGAGTGCCAACGCCAGCATGGCGCGCGGGTCCTTGTCGCTGCGCGCCACCTCTTGCCCGCGCACGGGCCGCGTCACGGTGAGCAGGAGGCTCGTGGCGAACCAGATCGCGAGCAATGCCAACGCGCGCGGCGTGGCGAGCAACGCGGCAAAGCCGCCCAGGCCCCACGCCAACAGCGTGGCCTCGAACGCCGTGCCGAGCAGTGAGCGGACCAAGCCGCCGAGCGGGGATGCGGGGGTATTCGACATGGCGCGGAAACTAGCATGCCGCCTGCCGGATGCGCCCGCGTACGGGCTGTCCTATGCTGCCGAACCCCGCCGCACACTTCTACAGGAGGCTGGCATGTCGTTCTCGTTCCTCGGACCGTTCCACCCCGTGATCGTGCACACGCCGATCGCGCTGCTCATCTTCAGCGCCTTCTTCGGGATCATCGCGCGGCTCATCGATCGCGAGTGGCTGCGCAAGACCTCGGTCGTGCTGTTGGTGTTCGGCTTCATCGGCGCGTGGTTCGCGGTGCAGTCGGGCAAGCCGGCGCACCGGGTGCCCGAGCACGAGCAGGGGGTGCCCGAGGAGGCGATCGACTCACACGCCATGGTCGGCAACCGCGTGGTGCTGTTGGCGGGCGGTGCGCTGGTGGCGATCGGCCTGGCGTCTCGCATGAGCGGCGGCGCGGCGAACGGGCTGGGCATCGTGGGTCTGGTGCTGCAGCTGCTCGCCGCCGGTGCGGTGGGTTACACGGGCTTCCTGGGCGGCAAGCTGGTGTACGAGCATGGCGCCAACGTGCGCATTGCCGGCGAACTGGTGAAGAACCCCGGCGCGGGCGAGCACGAGGAGCGCCAGGCCGGCGAGACGCCGCCGGTGAGCGCCGACAGCACGGCCGCACAGTAGGGCGATCGGATACACGAAGGGCCGCGCGGCGACTCGCCACGCGGCCCTTCGTGTTCTGTGCGCGCTAGTCCTCGAACACGAGGTCGCGCTGGGTCCAGTCGATCGTGACCTTGCGTCCGCGCAGGATGCCGGGACCCAGCAGCGCATCGCGCCGCACGCCGTGGCGCCACATCTCGATGGGCTCCATGGCACCGGACCACCCGGGCTGCTTATCGAACGCCACGCTGCCGAGCGTCACGCTGGGCACGTTGAGCTGAGCCCACGCGCGGCCCCCCAACCACGAGCCGGCGCCCTTCACCAGCTTCGACACGCCACCGGGCTTGAGCCCGAGCTCGTCGAACACCACGTCGGGCGCGCCCACGCCGGCCTCGGGCAGTCCGGTCGCGAGCATCATGGCCATGCGGCGGCCACCATTGAGCGAGCCCCACACGGTGAGCTCGTCCTCACCCCACAGTTCGAACGGCACGCGCGTGCCCAGGATGGCCTTGGCGCTGCCGCGCGGTTCCAGCGTGAAACGGCGGCCCTGGAAGTCGAACGTCACGTCGTGCGAGCGCAGCATGGAGAGCCCGATCACGCCCACGACCGGCGCGGACTGCGGGTTCACGCTGAGCGACAGTTTGCGCAGCGACAGCACGCCCGCGGGGATGTTCGTCCACGTGATGCCCTCGATCTGCAGCTTCGGTGCGATCGCGTTGCGCACCGCCACACGCGTGCCGCCCCACGCGGCCAAGCGCTGGCCGCTCAGCGGGCGCACGCCGTACTGGCGCACGGCGATCGGGTCCAACAGCAGGCCCGGCGTGCCGGTGTCGACCATCATGAGCACCTGCGTGCCGCCCAGCTTCACCTTCACGAGGGGCGCCGGCCAGATGCGCTCGAAGTACAGCGAGGCGCGCTCGCCCGACGACGCCATGGGCGGGGTTTCCGCGAGTGCTTCCAGCAGCGGCACGCGGCCGTCGTCATTGAGGTCGGGCGACATGGCGGCCGCCGCGCTCCAGGCGCCGCGGCGCAGGCGCGTGGCGTACAGATCGGCGCGCGCCTGATCGACATCGCCCGCCACGGTGAGCAGGCTCTCGGCGCGCGTCGTGTCGTCGGCCCACAGCGCGAGCTTGCCGAGTGCGGCCGCGGCCGCGGGATCGCCGGGCTTCATCGCGCTCGTGCGCTCGAACAGCTTGCGCGCATCGGCGGTGCGGCCCAGCCGCAGCAACGCCACGGCGAGCGTGTCGAGCCGGCCCACGTCGTCGCCATGGCCGGCGGTGTCACGTGCGGCATAGCGCAGCT
This sequence comes from Candidatus Eiseniibacteriota bacterium, assembly GCA_021414165.1. GTDB lineage: Bacteria > Eisenbacteria > RBG-16-71-46 > RBG-16-71-46 > RBG-16-71-46 > JAIOPA01. Next base: position 1,412 of record JAIOPA010000416.1, on the reverse strand, counting down.
GCTGCATGGCGTCGCGGTACGTGGCGTCGGGCGCCAACCAGTCGGCGGCAGCCACGCTCGCGCCCAGCACGAGCAGCGACGCGAGTACGAACGTATGGATGCGGCGGTGCGCCGCGCGGGTCGCGCTCATGACACCAACGCCCGGCGCGTCGCCTCGAGCAACACCTCGGCGCCGATGCGCAGACTCTCTTCGTCCACGTTGAAGCGCGGGTGATGATGATCGTAGCGCAGGTCCTTCGCCTCATTGCGCGAGCCGACGGCGATGTACACGCCCGGCACGCGCTCCAGGAACGCGGAGAAGTCCTCGCCGCCCATGGTGCGCACGTCGGTGCGCACGTGATCGGCGCCCACCACGTGCGCGGCCGCAGCGCGCACGAGCGGCACCACCTTGGGGTCGTTGTACGTGGGCTTGTTGCCGCGCTCGAACAGCACCGTGGCCTCGCAGTCCATGGCCGAGGCCACGCCCTGCACCACGCGCTCGAACATCTGCGGGATCGCGGCCCACAGGTCGCGATCGAACGAGCGGATCGTGCCGTTCATCCACGCGGTCTCGGGAATGATGTTGAACGCCGAGCCGGCGCGGATCTGCGTCACGCTCACCACCAGTTCCTTGAGCGGATCGGCGTTGCGGCTCACGAGCGTCTGCAGCGCGGTCACGGCATGCGCCAGCGCGACCACCGGATCGCGGCCCATGTTCGGCATGGCGCCATGCGCGCCCTTGCCCTTGAACGTCACGGTGAACTCGTCCACCGCCGCCATCCACGGCCCTTCCGTCACACCGACCACGCCCACGGGCAGGTCCTGCCACACATGCAGGCCCAGCGAGACGTCGGCCTTGGCATACTCGAGCGCGCCGTCCTGGATCATGGCCTCGGCGCCGCCCTTGGGGCCGCCCAGCTCCTCGGCCGGCTGGAAGCACAGCACCACGCTGCCCGGCAGCTCGTTCTTCTCGGCGACCAGCTGGCGCGCCACGCCGAGCAGGATGCTGGTGTGGCAGTCATGGCCACACGCGTGCATCTTGCCGGGCGTCTGCGAGCGGTAATCGATGTCGTTCTCTTCCAGGATCGGCAGCGCGTCCATGTCGGCGCGCAGCAGCACCGTGCGACCGGGCTTGCCACCCGTGATGCGCGCCATGACGCCCGTGCGGCCCACGCCCGTGCGGGGCTCGAGGCCAAGGCTCTTGAGCCGCTCGGCCACGATGCCAGCGATGCGCACCTCTTCAAAGCCGAGTTCCGGATGCGCGTGCAGATCGCGGCGCGTGGCGATCATCTCGTCGAGCGCGGCACCGGCGAAGTGGGACGTGGCTGTGCTCATGGGGGCCTCCGCGGCCGTGGGGTGTCGATGCGGGTGGGAACGGTCCACCGCATCTTGCCACCGGCACGCGAGAGGGGGAAGGCGCGAACGGGCGGGCC
>JAIOPA010000415.1 GCA_021414165.1 Candidatus Eiseniibacteriota bacterium | reverse complement strand
AGATCGACCATGGTGCCGGCGGTCATCTGGCCGCCGCCCGGCAGTCGCACGGGCGCGAACTCGGCGAGCACCATGAGCGCCAACGCGCCCAGCACCACCGGCAGCTCGGGTACGGGATGGTTCGTCCACGCCCCACCGGCGACGAATGCCGCGGAGGCGAGCACACTCGCGAAGTAGAGGCGGAACAGCAGCGGGCGCCTCGGCGAGGGGTTCGCGGTCACGATGTCCTTATCGCGGGGACGCTCGCGAGCGCGAGCGAAGATGAAGAAGATGACGGGACCGACACCGGCATTACAGGAGAGCGAACATCAGTGCTGCGGTACTACTTGGCTTCACCAGCCAGCCTTGCCGAGCATCTCGACGATCTCGAGGAGCAGATCCATTAGTGGCCCACCTCCTTTAGGGGATTCTCCGTACCGACCCCGGGGGGATCTGCACGGGTGGGCGCTCCGCTGAATCGTTCCGCTTCGCTGGCTCTCCTTGGGTGACGCTGCCGGTCCCGAAAACAGTCAGACGTGCCGCCAGTGTGCACGAGGATGCCCGTGGGTCCAAATGGCCCCCGGCGACCCCGATCACACCGGATCGGACGCGTAGGTCTCCGAGCGCAACACGTACTCGGTGGGCTCCTTGGCCTTCATGCCCGCCACCACCCGGTTGAGCGCCGACAGCGTGGCCAGGACGACCGCCTGGGGCGTGTCGGACTCGATCGTGCAGCAGCCGGTCAGGACCTTCTCGTGCCGGTGCGCGAGCAACGACAGGATCACGATCGCGACCCGGCGGCCCGTGAGGTCCACGAACGTCACGTCCCGCACGTGCAGGGCGACCGGATCGGCGAGGAACTCCTGCACCGCCAACGTGGTGGCCTGCGCCACGAGCCGGTGCGAGTCGTCGCGGGTCGACCAGCCGGACGCATTGCCGACGCGCGGCATGCCCTTCCAGCGCAGTTCGACCTGGGCCTGCGAACGCTGGCCGTGCACGATCAAGTTGACGTTCTCGAACAGGATACGGTCGTCACGCAACGAGGTTGCCGGTTCGGCAGGGACTGCCGCCTGGAACGGCACACTCACCGGCTCGGGAGCCGGGGGCGGCGGAGCCGCAGCGGCGACCGGTGCAACGTGGGCGACCGCCGAGAGCGGCGCAACGCCGTTCGGCTTGGCCAATGCGACCGACACGATGCGGTGGTCGATGGCCAGAGCCAGATCCGTGCGCAGCACGGCCTGGATGTCCCGCACGATCTGCTTGGGCGACCGGTTGCTGCTACTCACCACGTGGATCTCGACCAACTCATCGGCTTCGGCCCGCACACTGACGCCTTCGACGTCCCGGAGCCGCAAGATCGCGGCTTCGGCCCGCACGGCAAGGGGGGATCCCGTCATGGTCATGCCTTCTGCGCTGAGGTCTTAGGGGGTGCTTCGCAGGTGGCATCTTAGCACACAGGCGCAACCCTCTGTGAAGGCGTGACTTGAGGGTCCAGCAAAAATGCGCGCCCGGGACCAGTCCCGAGCGCGCATGGGCCTTCCGGAGGGTACCGCGTGGGACGCGGTCAGCTCCCGAACATCTTGAAGAGATCATAGTGGACGAGCCCGTGGAGCTGCTTCACGCGGCCCTCGATCTCGTCGGTGGTGGTCTCCACCAGCCGCTTGGGCGAGAACGACTCGATGGCCAGCGACGCCATGGCCGTGCCGCACGCCATGGCCTGGCGCAGCACCTCGCC
>JAIOPA010000421.1 GCA_021414165.1 Candidatus Eiseniibacteriota bacterium | reverse complement strand
CCGCCAGCTCGCACGTGGCGCGCACACGGCCGCCCTCGCCCACGGCCTCGAGCGCGTTCTGGATCAGGTTCAACCAGACCTGCTTGAGCGAGGCATCATCGAGCGCCACGACCGCGCTCGCGGGCCCGGCCACGGCCTCGAGCGTGCAGCCACGCGCACGGAACTCGCCCTGCAGCAGATCGAGCGTGGCCGTCAGCGTGGCCGCGGCATCGCCACGACCACCCGGCTCCACATGTGCACCGCGCGCGAACTGCAGGTAGCGATTCACCGTGCCCGACAAGCGATCGACCTCCTCGACCACCGAGTCGGCCATGCCCTGCGCGTCGGGTGCGAGCTTGCCGAGCCTTCGTGCAGAGCCCCGGATGATGGCGAGCGGGTTCTTGATCTCGTGCGCCAACGTGGCGGTCATGCGGCCCATGGCGGCCAGGTTCTCGGCGCGCGACAAGCGGCGTTCGAGCGCCCACTGCGAGGCGTTCGCGCGCAGCACGAGTGCGGCAAGGGCCGCCACCGCCAGCACCGCCACCGCGGCGAGCAAGCCGAGATCGCGCCGCAGCCGCGCCAACTCGGGCCCCCACTGCGGGTGATCCTCGGTCACGAGCACATGACCACCGCCGTTGGGAATGGGTGCCACGGCCGCACGCGTCTCACGGCCCGTGCGCTGGAACGCGGGCAATGAGGCAATGGCGCCACCACGCGCACGCGTCAGCACGTCGTGCGCGAGCGTGTCGTACACGCTCGGTGTACCGAACCGCTCGTAGCCGGCGCGCACCTCATAGATGACCGTGGCGGAGTCATCGAGCACGCTCACATCCGCGAGTCCCGTGGCGCTGGCGAGTGCATCGAGCTGCAGTGCCAGCAACCCGGTGCCATCGGGGCCCAGGTCGCGCGCGTCGGCCAGATCGGCCGGCGACACCTGCGAGGCGGCCAGTTCGGCCAGCTGCTCCAACCGGCGCGCGTACTCGCGCTCGAACGCACCGCGCACGCCCTGATAGGCGAACCATGCGGTCGCGCCGATCACCACCGCGGTGATCGCGGCGAACACGAGTGTCGCCCGTTGCGCGCGGTTCATGCGTGCGTGTCCCGCTCGGGGCGGCGGCCGCGGCGCATCAGGCGCGGCTCACCAACGCAGCGTGAGCCGGCCAGCGCCGAACAGGCCATCGGTGTCGTTGCCGGTCACGCGGCCCAGCCCGTCGATCTTGGCGGTGCCGATGCTGGCGCCCAGCGCGAACGATGGCGAAGGGGCGAGGTCGGCCGAGAACGCATAGCGCACGTCCTGCTCGCCGGGGAATCCCAGTTCGCGGCCCGGCACGGGCGTGCCCGGGATCCACGGCTGCCCCAGCTGGCCGCGACCCTTGCGCACATCGGAGGCCTCGATGCCGAACGCCCACGAGGCATCAGGGCGCCACTCCAGCTTGCCGTACCAACGATCGACATCGGGGCCCAGCGGATAGCCCGTCGCGAAACCCTCGTGCACGAAGTCGTGGCGGTGCGCGACCGAGTACGTGAACGGATAGACGCGCGAGTACTCCACGCGCGCGGTCCACACGCCATCACCGATGCGGCGGCGCAGGTGCATGCCACCCTGCCACGCCATGGCGAGCGGGCGCTGGCCGTGGCGCGTGGCGTCATCGACCGCCACCTCGCCATAGAGGCGGATACCCGGCCGCCACGTCCACGACAGGTCGGCCGAGGCGAGCAGGTTGGTGCGCGTGAGCGAATCCGGCTCGCCGCCACGGCCCGCGCGCACGCGGCGCTCGTACGTGGTGAGCGGCACGACCGGCAGGAAGTAGAGCGGCGCGTTGGCGGTGCCATCGAAGCGCACGAGCCCCGACACGCCCATCTCGACGCTCGGGCCCGCGCGCAGGTCGAGGCGATGCCCGGCCAGATACGTCTCGTGCACGGGATCGAGCGAGGCCAGGAACCACGTGAAGCGCGACCCACCGGGGATGCGCGTGCTGGCCTGGATCAGATCGAACGCGGGCGCGCCATCGGACAACGCCAACGTGCCCTCGGCGCCCGGGCCCCAGCGCAGCCAGGTGCGGCCGGCGCGCAGGGTGAACGACTTGCTGGCGTACACGGCGTAGCCGCGATCGAGCCACAGCGTGGTCTTGGTCGACGAGCCACGGAACGAGCCGTTCTCATCGGGCGTGCCATGCGCGCCGGGCGTGATCGTGCCCATGTAGACGTCCGTGAACAGCAGCGCGTGTGTGCCGAACGCATGCGAGTACTGGCCGCCCGCGCGGAAGTCGCGCGTGATCGTGCCGCGCGCTTCGTCCTGTGCGAACGAGACGCGCATATAAGGAGACAGCTCGAGCGAGTGGTCGTCCTCCTCGGCCGAGATCATGGGCTCGAGCCCGCTGGCCCCACCCTCGGGCTCCAGCTCGCGGCGCAGTCGCACGACGGCCGGGTCCTTGCCGGCCGCGGGCGTGTCCGCGACCAGCTCGTCCAGGAACACGCCCAGCTCGGCGCGGGTCCAGGGCCGCGTCTGCAGCAACGCATGCGAGACGCGATACGTGGAGGCCAGATCGTCGATGAGCCGGTACACCACGCTCTCGACCGGGATCTCCTCGAGCGAGTGGTAGGCGGCAAAGGCGGGTGCGGCCGCGGCGAGCGCGGCGGCGGACAGCATGCAGGCGAGCCAGCGGCGGAGGTTTCGCATGGGGGCGCAGGATACGCGAGCCGCGCGATGGGGCGCCAACCGGGGCGCCGATCCGGGCACCCCAGCGGGCCGCGCTGCAACCTGGACCGGGCTCACGGCGTAGGCGAGGCATTCCCCTCACCTGCCGCGCGGCCCCCGGGCCCCGGCCCCGCACGCTGGAGGCAGCCGCCCATGCTCTCGATCCGTGGTCTCGTGAAGGTGTATCCCGGTCCCGTCGCCGCCCTGCAGGGCATCGACCTCGATGTCCCCACCGGCATGTTCGGCCTCCTGGGCCCCAACGGCGCGGGCAAGTCCACGTTCATGCGCATCCTGGCCGGTCTGCTGGAGCCCACGTCGGGCACGATCACGCTCGATGGCAAGAACGTGCTGGCCGACCCCACGTTGGTGCGGCGCACGCTCGGCTACCTGCCGCAGGACTTCGGGTTCTATCCGCATCTGTCGGGCGAGCAGATGCTCCAGCATCTTCTCGTCTTGAAGGGTGTCACCGCGCCGCAGGGTCTGGGCAAGCTCACGGCCGAACTGCTCGAGCGCGTGAACCTCACGTTCGCGGCCAAGCGCGCGGTGAAGTCGTACTCGGGCGGCATGCGCCAGCGCCTCGGCATCGCGCAGGCCATCGCCGGCAACCCGCGGCTCGTGATCGTGGATGAGCCCACGGCCGGCCTCGATCCCGAGGAACGCCTGCGCTTCTACCACCTGCTCACCGAGCTGGCGGAGGACCGCACGGTGCTGTTGTCGACGCACATCGTGGATGACGTGGCGGTGCTGTGCCCGCAGTTCGCGGTGATCCGCGGCGGCCGCCTGGTGGCACGCACCACACCGCGCTCGGCGCGCGCCGCCCTGCAGGGCCGCATCTTCGAAGGGCTCGTGAGCAGCGCCGATCTGCCGGAGCTGCGCGCCACGCGCGCGGTCACGCAGACGCTGCTCGTCGAGGGCCGCCAACGCGTGCGCCTGTACGAACCCGACGGCGCGGCACCGGCGGGCTTCGAGCCGGTCGCCCCGTCACTCGAGGACGCCTACCTCGTGCTCATGCGTCTGGGCGAGCTGCCGGGTGCCGAGGCCATCGATGCCACCGCCGAGCGCAGCGCGCCGGCCACGGCCGAGGTGCGCCCATGAGCCTCACGCGCACACTCGAGGTGTTCGGCCAGGAGGTGCGGTTCCACGCGCGCCGGCCGCTGTTGTGGGTGGAGTTGTTGTTGTTGGGATTCATGCTGTTCAGCATCAGCAACGGCAACGCGTCGATCCAGTCGGGCGACGCGCGCGTGGGCGGCCACAAGGCG
>JAIOPA010000420.1 GCA_021414165.1 Candidatus Eiseniibacteriota bacterium | reverse complement strand
CAGCCCGAGATCGAGATGATCACGAAGCGCGCGTTCTTCGAGTACGCGAACGGCCTGGTGCAGAAGACGCAGGGCACCAAGTGGACGCCCGATATGCTGGCGCGCGACAAGTACAAGTTGTCGGACGGCCAGTGGGGCGAGTTGCGGGACGCGATCAAGGCCAAGGGCGTCACCATGAACGATTCCACGTGGACCGCCGAGAAGCCGTTCGTGCTGCACCAGCTGCGCGCCGAGCTGGCATCGCAGACGATGGGCTCGCAGGAGCGCTACAAGATCGCGGTGGAAGAGGACACGCAGTTGGCACAGACGCTGGAGCTGTTCCCGCGTGCCGCCAAGCTGGTCGCGGGTGGCAACACGCCCGCCAAGGCGCCCACCAAGCGCCGGCCGTGATCTGAAGCTTTACCGAGCAAGACGAAGCCCCGGCGGAGCGATCCGCCGGGGCTTCGTGCTTCGGTTGCTGCGTACTCAGTGTTTCGCGGGCCTGTCGTAGCGCGACTTCATGAACGCGATGCCCGGCTCCAGCACGCGGCGCCATACCGTGAGCAGGTCGGCGTCGGTCTTGGGGTCGAACTCGGCCACGGCCTTGAGCAGGCACTCCAGCCACACGTCGTACAACTCGGCCGGGATCGCATGACCACCGCCACCGTGCACCGACGCGATGCGCTCCATGTGCACCTGGCCCTCGGGCCGATCACCGGCCGAGAGCATCATGAGCACCAGCGACGCCTTGAGCATGCGGCGCTGCTGGGCCAGGTCGGTGCCCGCGAACTTCTCGCGCGCCAGTGGCGAGGCCTCCAGGAACAGCTCGTAGAAGCGCTCCAGGAAACGAGGGCTGGCATAGCAGCGCGCCAGGCTGTCGTCGAAGATCTCCAGATCGGTCTTCACAGAGAGGACTCCCGCATCAAGGGACAGGCTTGGGCTCTGGGACGCGCAGCGTCTCGAGGATCCACGCGTAATCGAACGCGGCCTCGTGCAGCGCATCATAGCGGCCCGACGCCCCACCGTGGCCCGCACCCATGTTGCACTTGAACAGCACCGGCTTGCCACCCGTGTCGAGCGTGCGCAGCTTCGCCACGTACTTCGCGGGCTCCCAGTAGCCGACCTGGCTGTCGTTGAGGCTCGTCTTCACGAGCATCGCCGGGTAGGCCGCCTGCGCCATATTGTCATACGGCGAATAGCGCCGCATCACCGCGAAGTCCTTCTCGACCTTGGGATTACCCCACTCCTCGAACTCGCCCACCGTGAGCGGCAGCGACTCGTCGAGCATGGTGTTGATCACATCCACGAACGGCACCTGCGAGAGCACGCCGGTGAACAGCGTGGGGGCCAGGTTCGTGACCGCGCCCATCAACAGGCCGCCGGCGCTGCCGCCCTGGATCACCAAGCGGTCCTTCGCGCACACACCGGAGTCCTTCAGATACTGCGCGCACGCGATGAAGTCGGTGAACGTGTTCATCTTGTTCTGCATGCGGCCCTGGTCGTGCCACGTCTTGCCCAGATCGCCGCCGCCGCGGATGTGCGCGAGCGCGTACACCACCCCGCGGTCCACCAGGCTGAACCTGTTCGAGTTGAACGTCACGTTCGACGAGATGCCGTACGAGCCATACGCGTACAGCAGCGCGGCCGCGGTGCCGTTGCGCGGCAGGCCCTTCTTGTAGAGCAGCGTCACGGGCACCTTGGTGCCGTCGCTCGCCGTGGCCGTGGTGCGCTCCATGACGTAGTGCGAAGGATCCCAGCCGCCCAGCACGGCGGTGCGCTTCTTGAGTTCGGGCTTCATCGTGGCCAGGTCGAGGTCGTACACGCTCGGCGGCGTGAGGAACGACTGGTACGCGTAGCGGAACGTCTTGGGCGCGTACTCGGCGTTCGTGGCGGGGCCCACGGTGTAGGCCGCCTCCTTGAACTCGACGCGGCGCGACGTGCCCTTCTCGGGTTCCAGCACCGTGATGCGCGGCAGCGCGTTCTCGCGCTCGGTGAGCACCACCGTCTGCGCGAAGCAGTCGATGCCCGACAGCATGACCTCGGGCCGGTGCGGCACGACCTCGACCCAGTGCGACGGATCCGGCGTGGCGACCTTGGTCTTCACCAACCGGAAGCTGCGGCCCTTGTCGTTGGTGCGGATCCAGAACTCGTCGCGGCGATGATCGACGTAGTACTCCTGGTCCTGCACGCGCGGCGCGATCTGCGAAGGCGCCGTGAACGGCTTGTCGGCGGGCAGCACGCGCACCTCGGACGTGGTGTGGCTGGAGATCGTGTAGAACAGCCACTCGCCGCTGCGCGACAGGTCGATGTGCACGTCGAACCGCTCGTCGCGCTCTTCATCGCGCAGCGTGGCGTGCGGCTGCGACAGCTCGCGATGATAGAGCCGGTAGCTGCGCTTGGAGGTGGCGTCCTCCTGCGTGTAGAACACCGTGCGGCTGTCGGCGGTCCACGCCAGGCTGGTCACGCGCTCGTCGGTCACCGCCAGCGTGTCGCCGGTGGTGAGGTCCTTCACGTGCAGGCGGTACTGGCGATAGCCGTTGTCGTCGGTGGTGTAGGCCAGCAGGCGCTCGTCGGGGCTCACCTCGAAATCGCCGATCGCCATGAACGTGTGGCCCTTGGCCAACTCGTTCAGGTCGAGCAGCACTTCCTCAGGCGCCTTCTCGTCGCCGCGCTTCCGGCAGTACATGGGGTACTGCTGTCCCTCGACGGTGCGCGAGTAATAGAGGTAGCCGCCCTTCTGGTAGGGCACCGACAGGTCGGTCTGCTGGATGCGCGACAGCATCTCGTCGTAGAGCTTGCTGCGGAGCGGCGCCTGCGCCGAGGTGAGTTGGTCGGTGTAGGCGTTCTCGGCGTTCAGGTAGTCGATGACCTTGGCGTCCGTCTTCTCGCGCAGCCACGCATAGTCGTCGTGGAACGTCTCGCCGTGCAGCGTGAACGAGTGCGGGCGCTTGTCGGCGATCGGGGGCTGCGGGGTGGCGGCGGACACAGGGCCGGACATGAGCAGGGTTCCTTGGCTGGAGAGCAGCAGGCAGACAGCGAGACGCGCGGCGACGATGCGAGTGGTAGGGCGCATGACTCCTCCGGGACCGGCGGAAGATACGACAACGCCCCGGCGGCGTGCAGGGCACGCGACCGGGGCGTCGAGACGCCGGCTCAGGCTAGCTGCGGCGCCGCACGATGACCGTGTCGCCCTCGCCGATGCCCATGCGGTCCGAGGCCGCGCCGCCCACCTGGGCGATCTCGAGCCGGCCGCTGGATCCGAGCAGTGCGACGACCGTGCCCACCGGTGCGTCGCCGTACGAGCGGGCAAGGCCCGGGATCACGCGGTCGAGGATCGCGACCTCGTAGGCCGAGTCGGGTGCCGAGTCGCCGAACGCGCCGGCCAGCGACGATGCCGTGAGGTTCGTGAGCGCATTGCCGAAGCGATCCACGAACACCACGTGGCCCACGAGCGTGCCGTTCTTGCGCGCCGGTTCATGCGCGGGCAGTCGGATCGGGTCGGAGATGGCGGGGCCGAGCGAGGTAATGGACTCGCCACGCGCGAGTGCCGCCGCCACCGGCGCGAACACGTCGCGGCCATGGAACGTGCGGCTCACCTGCGGGCGGAAGAACTTCGGGTTCGTGAGTTCGTGGATCTTGGCCTGCGGTGAGCAGAACGCCCACTCCATGAGACCGTTGTCGGGGCCCACGAAGTACTGGCCGTGCGCTTCCACCGCCAGCGCGCGCCGCTCGGTGCCCACGCCGGGATCCACGACCGCCAGATGCACGGTGCCCTGCGGGAAGTCGGGTGCTGCCGCCTCGAGCATGAACGCCCCGCGGCCGATGTTCGCCGGCGGGATCGAGTGCGCGAGGTCCACGACATGCGCGTCGGGTGCCAACGTGTGCAGCACGCCGTGCACCACACCGACGAACCAGTCGTCATTCCCGAAGTCCGTGAGGAACGTGATGATCGGTCGGCTCGTGCGTTCGGTCTGCGGCATGGCGGTCCCCCCGGTGGACCGTGAAGCTAGCATGATGTGTGGGTTGGTGCCGGAGAAGCAGGGTGGGTGCGTACCTCCGGCTACCTGTGGCTCGAAGATCCAGCGTGTGTTCGCGCGCACATGTCCCGCGCTGGCCCAGGCTCGCCGCGCGCTTCAGGCGCTCTTGGCTCGAGCTTGCCGCTTTTCCTGCATGAAGCCCTTGCCGAACGCGCGCTCGGCTTCGAACTGATTGTGGCGGTCACACAGCAGCCTCATGCCCTCGACCGTGGCACGTCCTCCTCGCGCGAACGGCACGGTGTGGTCGAACTCGAGCAAGCCGGTCTCGTGGCAGCGTTCACCGGAGTCGTCGACGAATGTGCACCTTCCGCCGTCGCGTTTGAATACCGCGCGACGTACCTCGGCTGGGATGTATCGGCCTTCGCCTCGACTGGAACGCGTACGCGGGCGCTCGGTCTGCGCGAACCGGCGCTTCTTGAGCATGAGCACCAACTCGATCAGCGCACGCTTGAGCACCGCTGCGATCTCGTGGCCCTGCCCGGAGTGCATGAGTAGGTCCTGCGCCTCACGCAGCAGCGCGTGGGCTTCTTCATCGATCGTGGTCTGCAGCGCGTAGCGATCCGGCGAGCGGGGCAGGACGAATGTAGGAGAGGGCGGCGCTGCCGGTGCAGGTGCAGCATGCGCGGCATGTTCAGCGGGTGTGGCAGGTGTAGCAGGTGTAGCGGGTGTTGCGGGTGTAGCAGCGGGTGATGTTGATAGATGTGGTGTGCAAGCACTCGCTTGCTGTTGAAGTGGACCTGTCTGACTCGCCTCTTCAAGAGCATGTGATGGTGCAGCTGGAGCCGGCTCCAGTAGTCCTGTCCGCATCTGGGATTGCGGTTCCACGTACGCAGACTTGCTTTCGGTGCTTGCAGTCGCAGTGTCCTGCGTCGCCTCGTGAGTGCTGACCGCCTTCGACTGCAACGCCACGATCCGCGTCGGAAGATCGCCCTGCGGGAACTGCTCGGCGAGCCACAGCCGGATCTCGCGCTTGGTCTTGCCCATCGCAGCATCGATGAGCGTCTTCGAGTTGGACGCGTTCATGTAAGGCGCGATCAGCGCGACGCCCGACAGGTGCAAGCGGCCATCGGCGAGCGCGTCGAGGATCCCGGGCGTGCGCCGCGCCGCCTTCGCAGTCTGGACGCGCTTCATGGCGCTGTCCTCGGACAACCGAAGGACATGCACGCAGTACTTGTAGAGCGTCGGGTACGCGGTGCGCCGGGTGATTCCGCGACGATCGAGTTCGATCAGATGGATGACTTCGCGGACGGCCTGCGAGCGGCCCTTGCCGAACTCTTCTTGGACCGCGGTGACGAACTCGGGGTCAGGGAGTGCTGCGAGCTGACGGACCAGCGAGCGAAGCGATGACTCCATGGCGCGACTCCACTCGGGGGCGGTGTCGCGAGGGCAACAGGATTGAAGCACGATGCATGAGCGCGGTTGTCATCGAAGCGTTGCGACGAAGTAAAGCCCAACCTGCGTGCTTCGTGAGCAGTGCGCTAGCGCTTCACGCTCAGCATCGGCCGCAGCTTCTCCCATGCGCCATCCACCGTGAGCCGGGCCAGGCAGCGCAGGTCGTCGCAGGTGTCGCGATCGCACGGCGAGCACTCGACGCGCGACCAGTACGCGCGGTGGCCGTCGGACTCGGGGTAGGGGAAGAACATCGCGGGGCGGTTGCGGCTCATGAGGCCCAGCGTGGGTGCGCCGGCGGCCACGGCGGTGTGCACCGGACCCGTGTCGCCACTCACGAATGCGCGGCACAGCGACTGCATGGCCACGAATCGTGCGAGCGGCCAGCCCTCGATGAGCTTGGCGCGCTCGGGCGGCAGATGCTCGAGCACCGCGCGCGCCATGTCGCCCTCGCCGGGGCCCGCGCTCACCAACACGGTGGCGTTCATGTGCTCGTGCAGCACGCGCTCGGTGAGGAGCGCGAAGAGCTCGGGCGCCCAGCGCCGCGTGGGCCAGCGTGCGCCGGGGTGCATGCCCACCAGCAACGCATCATCGCGCACGCCCATGGCATGCAATGCCGCGCGTGCTTCGTCGCGCATCGTCTCGTCATGCGTGAGCCGCGGCGACACATCGCCCGTGGGCACCGGCCAGCCCAGCGCCGACACGCTCGCGAGATGGAAGCCCACGCTCGACAACACGCGTGGCCGCGCATGATGCGTGTAGAGCGCCGAGCGCCAGCCCTTGTTGGGGTAGCCCACGCGGATGCGCGCGCCCGAGGCGGCGGTCCACACGGCCGTGCGCGGATTACAGAAGAAGTCGAACGCCACGTCGGGCGCGAAGCGGCGCAGTTGGCCGATCAATGCCAGCGTCTCGCCGGGCGTGGGCTTGCTGGGCACGGTGATGATCTCGGCGAAGCGTGCATCGCCCTTCAGGAGCGGCGCGAGCGCGGCCTCGGTCACGTAGGCCGCCTTGGCACCGGGGCATGCGGCGAGCGCGGCGTCGACCGCAGGGAGCGTGAGGCACACGTCGCCCAGGAACCGCGGGCGCACGAAGAGTATTCGGCGGATTCCGGAACTGCTCACTGGCTTCACAGGCTCACCTCGCTCAAGATGCGGCGAACGTACTCAAACGCCGTCGCCACCGCCAATC
>JAIOPA010000419.1 GCA_021414165.1 Candidatus Eiseniibacteriota bacterium | reverse complement strand
CGTGAGTTGATCGCGCTCAAGTACGGCGCGGACCTCAACAACCGCGCCATCGCCCGCCAACTCGGTCTCTCCGAGACCAATGTCGGCTCGATCCTGCACCGCGCCGTGGCCAAGCTGCGCGCGGGGTTCGGGCCCGAAGGGAGTGCTTAGCATGGATCACAAGCCGGACGATCGGTTCCTGCACGAGCAGCGGCGCGCGCCCGCGCCCGGTTACGCCCGTTCGTTGCGCGAGCGCCTGCGCCAGACCGAGGACGCGCCGCCGCAGAGCTTCCGCTGGCAGCCGTTGTTGGCGGCTGCGGCCGCGGTGGCTGTGGGCGTCATGCTGTTCACGGTGCCCGCGGTGCGGGTGGCCGCGCAGAACGCGCTCGACCTGTTCCGGGTGCGCACGTTCGCGGCGGTCGAGATCGACCCGGAGCGCATGAAGAAGCTGGAAGGCTTGAAGGACGACGACAGCGGCTCGATGCAGTTGTTCGAGCGCGACGCGAGCATGCAGGAGCCCGGCAAGCCGGTCGAGTATCCGTCGGCCGACCTGGCCGCTTCGGCCGCGGGTCTGCCCGGGCTTCGTAAGCCTGGCACCGTGCCCGAGGGCATGCAGTTCCAGACCGCCATCGTGACCGGTACCGGCGAGGCGCGGCTCACGATCCGCACCGAGAAGCTGCAGCATGTGCTCGATGCGCTCGGCATCACCGATGTGCGCGTGCCGACCCAGATGGACGGCCAGAAGCTCACGGTGCGCATGCCGCACAGCGTGATCCAGAAGTACAAGGGCAAGAAGCACGAGCTCACGCTGATCGAGGCGAACAGCCCCGAGGTGTCGCTGCCGCCGGGCGCGGACATGCGCACGATGGGCGAGATCGGTCTGCGCGTGCTGGGTCTGGATGCCAAGGAGGCGCGCAAGCTGGCCGATAGCATCGACTGGCGCAGCACGCTGCTGGTGCCGGTGCCCATGAACGCGGCCACGTTCCGTCAGGTCGACGTGAATGGCCATCGCGGACTGTTCATCCGCACGAACCGCGAGACCGGCAAGGACGGCGAGGTCACCAAGCGTGGCGGTGCGATGGTCATGTGGACCGAGGGCGAGCGCGTGCTGGCGGTGCAGGGTGATGTGAGCGATCAGGACGTGCTCGAGGTCGCCCAGTCGATGCGGTAATCGTGGCCGGGGCCGGTGCGACGTTCGCGCCGGCCCCGGCTTTCATGTCAGATTGGGACGCATGACCGCACTCGCGATCGAGACCCACCACCTCAAACGATGGTTCGGCCCCAAGCTGGCGGTGGCCGACCTGTCGTTGAACGTGCCACGTGGTGAGGTGTTCGGCTTCCTGGGTCCGAACGGTGCGGGCAAGTCCACCACCATCAAGATGCTGCTGGGGCTGCTCGAACCCACTTCGGGCGCCGGCACGTTGCTGGGCCGGCCGCTGGGTGATCGCGCGGCGCGCGCCAAGGTGGGATTCCTGCCGGAGCACTTCCGGTTCCAGGACTGGCTCTCGGGTCGCGAGCTGCTGCGCTTCCACGGCCAGTTGTATGGCCTCTCGGGCCGATCGCTCGAGGCCAAGGCCGACGCCCTGTTGGAGCGCATGGATCTGGTGGACGACGCCGAGCGCCCCATTCGCACCTACAGCAAGGGCATGACGCAGCGCATCGGGTTGGCGCAGGCGCTGCTCAACGACCCCGAGATCGTGTTCCTGGACGAGCCCACGTCGGGGTTGGATCCCATTGGCCGCTTGCTCGTGCGCGACGTGATCAAGGACCTGCGCGCCGCGGGCACGAGTGTGTTCCTGAACTCGCACCTGCTGGGTGAGGTCGAGGCCACGTGCGATCGCGTGGTGTTCGTGAAGCAGGGCCGCATCGT
>JAIOPA010000513.1 GCA_021414165.1 Candidatus Eiseniibacteriota bacterium | reverse complement strand
AGGTGACCCGAACGATCAGTTCATCGCGACCTTGCCGCCCTCGCGCTTCAACTTGAGCACGGCCTTCTGGCGCTCGAGCATGAGGACCGTGATGTCGGGGTCCACCACCACGCGCTCCGGGTCGAACGCGCAGCGGATCGTGATCGTGCGGGCGTCCTTGGGACCCAGCGTGACGCTGGCGCGAGCATCGGCGTAGGCCTCGGCCTTGGCGCCCGGCTCCGCCCCTGGCTTGGAGAACCGCTCGCCGCGCACCGCGGCCACCGGCACGGTCATCGTCGAGGTGCCCAGGTTGCGCACCGTCGCCGTCACGACCCAGTCCGCACCCTGCTTCTCGACCGTGGCCTCGTCGATCTTGTACTCGGGCACCACGACCTCATGGAACCACTGCTGCGCCAATGCATCGAACGCCGTGGTGTCCGCGGCGTGCCGGCGCATGATCGCCAGGTAGTCCTCGAGTGCCGCGCCATGGCGCGCGTCGCGGTAGGTGGCCAGGTACTCCTTGAGCCCGGCCCGGCTGGCCTCGGCCCCCAGATGCTGGTGCAGCATCCAGAACGCCCAGCCCCCCTTGTCGTATTGAATGCGGTCCTCGCCCGGCAACTGGCCATCGAGCAGCACCAGCGGACGCTCCGAGTCGGCGCGGCGCAGACGGCCATAGCGGTCCTCGATCATGCGGCAGAACGCCATGCGCTGCTGCAGCCCGCGCGCCTGCTCGCACAGCAGGATCGTCGAGAAGTGCGCCATGCCCTCGGACAGCACGTTCGTGCCCGGGCCCTCGCCGATCATGGCCATGTTGGGCCACCACTGATGCGCCGACTCGTGCGCGGTGATCCAGAACGCCGTCTCGGACTCAGGCTCGCTCTTGGCCAGGAATCCGATGTTCTCGGAGAACGAGATATTGCCCGCGGGCGCCTGCGCGTAGGTGGGCAGCCCCGCGAACTCCGAGACGCGCAGCGACTTCCAGGGCAGGGGCGCGAACCACTCGCCGTAGAAGCGGCGGGCCGCGACCAGGGCGTCGAGCATCTCGTCCACGTTATAAGGATGCCGCGGGTCGTAGAACACCGAGCAGCCGTCGCGCGACTTCTCGGCCCAGCGCCCGGCGATCAGGTTGAACAGCCGCACCGGGTGATCGGTGCGCCACTCGGTGATGCGGCGGCCCTTCACCACCCGATCGGACACCTTCTCGCCGGTGGCGTTCACCTGCAGCTCTTCGGGCACCGTCACGGTCATGTGGCAATCGAACCAGCCCGTGGCCAGCGGCAACGCCGACGTGCGGTCGTGCCGGTACCAGTCGGTGGCCCACTCGCGCGGGTCGGGCTTGTTCTTGCCCTCCTCCACGCCAAAGCTCTCGCGATAGCCTGGCATGGGCGCCATGGTCGGCCCGTCGATCGCCGTGAGCACGATGCTCTCGGGCAGGTTGAACTCCATCTGCGCGCCACCATTGCGCGAGATGCCATACGGCTGCTCGGCGCGATAGGCGAAGCCGAGCGTGGCGCGCTCACCGTCGGCGAGCGGCTTGCGGAACTTGATGATGTGCAGCCCCGCGCGGTCCTCGGTCTTCAACGACTCGCCATCGAGCGTCCAGCGCAGGTCCTTCCACGTCGGGTTCACCGTCATGGGAAAGCGCGCGAGGCCTGAGCCCGAGCGGTTCACCAGCTCGTACGAGCCCTGCACCGTGAACGCGCGCTTCTCGGGCTCGAGGTCGATCGCGAACTCCACGTTCGACACCTCGGGCGTGACCGGGTTCTTCCAGGTCTCGATGTTCTTGACCCAGTAGTCCTTGAGCTTCTTCTTGATCACGTCGCCTTCGTAGCCCTCGTGCACGCGCAGGCCCAGCACCGCGCCGGCCGCCAGCGGCAGCACCAGCAGCGGTGCGACCGACCACACGGCATGCACCAGCGCGCCGGGCCGCAGCCCATGCATGACGCGCGTGGCATCGCGCTCGCGGCGCTCGAACGCGCGCACCGCGATCACCGTGAGCAGTGCCGCCACACCCAGCCACAGCAGGCGGTTGAGCACGAGCGGCACGCGGTCGTACTGGAACGTGGCGATGTCGCTCCAGCGCAGCACGCCCCACAGGTTCCAGTTCCAGACCCAGTTCATGTGGCCGCGCGACTGTGCCCAGCCGGTCACGATCATGGCGGTCAGGCCCACGGTGTACGTGACGTAGCGGTTGCTGGTGATCGACTGCACCGCACACACGAACGCGGTCCACAGCAGGAACGTGGGCACCAGCATGAGGCCCCACACCAGTGCGAACGGCGTGAGCGTGAGCGGCACCTTGCCCTGCGTGCCCAGGATGACCAGGCAGCCGATGAGGCATGCGAGCACGATGGCCACCGCCAGCACCGTGTTCGCCAGAGCCTTGCCCGCGAGCAGTGCTCCCGTGCGCAGCGGGGTGGCGTAGGCGATGGCGCCGAAGCCCGTGCTGCGTTCACGCTGCAGCGACTCCGTGGTGTAGAACAGGATCATCATGCTCACGAGCAGCGTGAGCGTGTTGAGCATGCCCACCGCCAACATGCCGCTGGTGTTGAGCAGCCGCGTATCGAACGGCCCCACGTTGTAGTCCTGGAAGATCACCTGCAGCAGGATGAGCGGCACGAACAGGTAGAGCCCCGGGTGCCGCAGGAAGCCCTGCAGTTCGGCGCGCATGACCTCGAGCGCGCCCGCGACAAAGCCCGGCACGCCGCTCGCCATGCCCAACGTGCCGAGTGCCGCGTGCACGCGCGCCACCGGTGGGGCCGCGAGCGGGGCAGCGCTCACCGCGGCCAGCGCGCGCGCCGTCTGCGCCGCGCTCATGCGGCCACCGCGCAGTGTGGCGGCGAAGCGGCGCTCCAACAGCGCCACGCCGCCCAGGCCCAGCGCCACGCACAGCAGGCGCTGTGCGATCACCAGCGCGTCCAGGCCCACCGCGTGTGTGTTGTAGAAGTCGACGCCCTTGTCGACGTCGAGCCACACTTCCTTGAGCCAGCGCAGGCCCGTGAGGTCCGCGAACTGCAGCGCGCGGTTCAGCTCCCACGACAGCCAGACGGGCGACCACTCCCACAGGAAGAACGCGCCCACCATGAGCACCGCGATGGGCAGGAAGAACACCAGCACGGGCTTCTTGGTGAGACCGCCGATGGCAAAGCACAGACCGGCGAACAGCACGAGCGACGGCAGCGCGAACACCAGCGTGGGCCGCAGGTAGTCCATGAGCCTGAACGGCCCGATGAAGTCGGCGTTCTTGCCGTGCGGCATGAGGTGGTTGAACGCCATGGCCAGCGCCACCTGCAGCACTAGCACGCTCACGAGCGGCACCAGCACGCCCAGGAACTTGCCCCACACATACTCGGCGGGCTTGAGCGGCGTGGAATGCAGGATCTCGCCGACACGCGTCTCGTCGTCGCGGATCATGGACATGCCGGCCGCGACGGAGGCGAAGAACACATGGATGAGCGACGTGAGGAAGATGAACAGCTGCGTGAGCGCGAACTCCGAGTTGATGAACGCCTTGTGGCCGCCCACGCGCGCGTCGCCCGACTGGATCGACGCGTTGCCGTTGCTGATGCTGAACAGCATGAATCCCAACAACAACAACTCCACCCACAACAGCGGCCGGCGCGCGTGGAACCGCACCTCCTGGCCGAA
>JAIOPA010000512.1 GCA_021414165.1 Candidatus Eiseniibacteriota bacterium | reverse complement strand
GCGGCTGGCGCTGTCACCGCACTTCACCGATGAGTGTCTGGCCTCTCTGAGCATGGAGGGCGCGATCGCGCGCCGCGCGCATGTGCCCGGCGCGGGCTCGACCGAGCACCAGTTGGCGATCCACGAAGCGCGGCTGGGCCTGGGACCGGGCGCCGATGCCGATGCACCCGAGTTCATGGGCGATGCGTCGCGGGTGAGCAGCACGCGTGTGCCGCTGCCCACCGTGGCGCAGCCCGGCAACGACGGCAGCCTGCGCAAGCTGTCCGACGGGCTCACGCTGCGGCGTGCGACCGTGGCCGACATCCCCGGCATCGCGGGCGTCATGGCGCCCTATGTGGTGGATGGCGTGCTGCTGCCGCGGCCGGTGAGCGAGCTGTACCAGTGCGTGCGCGAGTTCTGGGTCGTCGAGAAGGCGGGCGCCTCGAGTGCGGCCGACGCGATTGTCGCGTGCGCCGCGTTGCGCCTGCTGTGGCGCGACCTCGGCGAGGTGCGTTCGCTCGCCGTGCGCCCCGATGCGCATGGTCAGGGCCTGGGCGCGGCGTTGGTCGACGCGGTGGTCGGCGATGCACGCGCGCTGGGACTGCCGCGCGTGATCGCACTCACGCGTGAGGTGACGTTCTTTGAACGCTGCGGATTCCGCACCGAGCAGCGCGAGAGCATCCCGCGCAAGGTCTGGACCGATTGCGTGCGCTGCCCCAAGCGGCATGCGTGCGACGAAGTGGCCGTGACGTTCGATCTGGTGCCGGGCGCGAGCGAAGACGCCGCGCGCGCCGGACGTTCGTATGTGTTGCCCATGCCCGCGGCGGCGGATCCCGATACCGACATGCTGCCGGTGATCTCGTAAACCTCGTGATGACCAAGGAGGACGACAAAGTGGCCGGTGCGCCCGAGAACCTGATCGACCTGTCCGGTGTGACGCGTGAGTTCGTGCTCGAGCTGTTCGCCGAGGCCGACCGCCTGCGCGCATTGCGCGGCACGAGCAAGGCGCCCAAGCCGCTCGAGGGCAAGACCGCGGCACTCGTGTTCCACAAGCCGTCGCTGCGCACGCGCGTGTCCTTTACCGTGGGCATGCACGAGCTGGGTGGCGACGCGGTGGATCTGGGCATCGTGGAGGTGAGCGAGACCGGCCGCGAGTCGATCGAGGACGTGGCGCACGTGTTGTCGGGCATGGTCGACCTGGTCGTGGTGCGCACGTTCTCGCACCGACTGGTGCAGCGCCTGGCGCAGCACGCGACGATCCCCATCATCAACGCACTCACCGACCACTCGCACCCGTGCCAGATCCTGGCGGACATGTACACGCTGTGGCGCTCGGGCCGCGACCTCGACAACATGACCATCGCGTGGGTCGGCGACGGCAACAACGTGCTGCACTCGTGGCTCGAGGCCAGCACGCTGTTCGGGTTCCAGCTGCGCGTGGCGGTGCCGGACGGCTTCGAGCCCGACGCGGGCCTGTACCTGGACGCCGAGGTGCGCTCGAAAGGTGGCGTGAAGCGCGTGCGCGACCCGCACGAAGCGGTGCGCGGCGCCGACATGATCTACACCGACACGTGGACGAGCATGGGCCAGGAAGAGGAGTCCGAGTGGCGCCGCATCGCGTTCAGCGGCTACACCGTGGACGAGCGCATGATGGCCGCCGCCAACCCGGGCGCGGTGTTCATGCACTGCCTGCCCGCGCACCGCGGTGAAGAGGTCACGAACGAGGTGATCGACGGCCCGCAGAGCATCGTGGTGGAGCAGGCCGAGAACCGACTGCACCTGCAGAAGGCGCTCATGGTGGCGTTGGCCGGCGGCGGCCTGGCCAAGCGCCCGCGCAAGCCCCGCACCAAGAAGGCCCCCGCGCCCGAGGTGGCGACGGAGGCGTAGGCGTCAGCGGGTAGCGCACCTTGAGCAGAGACGATCGAGGCCCCTGTCCGCGTCGCGGATGGGGGCCTCGGGCTTGACTCACAGAACTCCAACGATAACCCACACCGCCACAATGCTTTAAAAGGCGAATCAAGTAGCTTGACCTGTCCGCCGATGCCGTTATAACATCAGTAACCACAGGAGGGGGTCATGTACAAACTCAAGGTGCGACGCGTGGGGAACTCGCTGGGCTTCACCCTTCCAGCAGAAGCCGCACACCAACTTCAAGTGCGTGAAGGGGACGCCATCTATCTGACTGAATCCCCTGACGGCTTCAGGGTCACCGCAAACGATCCGGGCTTCGAGGAGACCATGGCCGCTGTCGACGAGATCATGGTCGACTACCGTAACGCCCTCAAGAAGCTGGCGGAATGACGTGGACCCCGTCTGGATCCGGAGCCACGAGGTGCTGGTGATCCATGAGCGACTCACCGTCGCTCATGGCACTCGCTCCGGACCACCCGACCAAGGACGTCTGGAAGCAGCTCTGGCACGCCCTCGTCACCTCCTCAGTTTCGGGACACCCGACCTGTTCGACCTGGCAGGTGCGTATGCCTTCGGCATCGCCAAAGGACACCCCTTCCCTGACGGCAACAAACGCGTCGCGTTCGTCACCGCCGCTGCCTTCATCCGTCGTAACGGATACCGATTGCGAGCGAGCGAAGTCGAAGCCGTGACCATGACCCTCGGACTCGCCGCCGGTGAAGTCGCCCATGAGGAATACGCTGAATGGCTCCGTCGACATTCCGTCGAATGGCCGCCCACCAACTAGTCACCTCTCCTTGTCGTATCGTGCACAGCGGCGCGCGCGATTCCCGGCGCTGCGCCGTGAGCCTGCAAGACACCACGTCACGCGGCCTCGTGACCAAGCCCGACGGAGCCACCCGATGAGCCCGAACCCCGCGAACTCGTCACAGGACGTCCAGAAGCTGCTCGGCATGTTGTTCCAGGCGCATCCGTGGCACGGCATCGCCGCCGGGCCCAAGGCGCCCGAGATCGTGACCGTGTTCATCGAGCTGGTGCCGAGCGACACGGTCAAGTACGAGATCGATAAGCCGACCGGGTTCTTGAAGCTCGACCGCCCGCAGCGCTACTCGTCGCTGTCGCCCGAGCCGTACGGGTTCATCCACCGCACGCTGTGCGCCGAGCAGAGCGCCCAGCGCTCCGGCCGCCCCGG
>JAIOPA010000511.1 GCA_021414165.1 Candidatus Eiseniibacteriota bacterium | reverse complement strand
TGCCGCCGGATGGCGCGGTCAGCGTTCCCACGCTGCCGGGGCCCAAGGCGCGCGACTACCAGTTCACGACCAAGACGGACAGCATCTTCGTGTTCCGGACGTCGGAGGACGTGAGCGAGCGTCAGCACGCGTTCTACATCTACGCGGTCGACAACAAGGGCCGCGCAGACGCGACGCCGGCGCGCTTCATCTTCAGCGCGTACGACCGCTTCCCGCCGTTGGCGATCATCGACACGACCGATGGCTTCAAGGCCGAAGGTACGGTGTACGAGCTGCAGCCGAACGGCTCCGTGGTCTCGGTCCAGCGCACCTACTTCGTGAGCGATTCGTTCGAGGTCGGTTCGGCCACGCACCCGACGCCGCGCGACACGATCCCGGGTAACGCCGTGATCACCGTGAAGTGGCGGGGCGAGCCCACGGTGCCGAGCACCATCATCACGGGCTATCGCTACAAGCTCGACGAGTCCTCGTTCAACTCGGTCGACTCCTCGGTCCACACGGCCACGTACAACACGGGCATCGGTCTCGACAAGGTGAACCCGGGGCAGAAGATCTTCACGCTCCGCGCGATCGGCCAGTCCGGCTGGCGCGGCGAGCGTACGCGCTGGTTCCAGATGAACTTCGCGCCGGACACGTGGTACGCCGGCCCGGATCCCAACGACGCCTTGGCGGGTTGGCAGACGATCCAGGACGGTAACGGCAAGCGCTACTGGTTCGTGGACCTGTCGCAGACCGGCTGGAACGCGTTCCAGGGTATCCCCGGCACGCAGCTCAGCCGCGACTCGCTGCTCAAGCTGCCGGCCGCTCGTACCGAGCGCAAGACGTTCTTCGAGTTCTACAACGACCGCATCTGGCTGCGTCAGGAAGGCGACACCGTCCACATGAACTCGTGGGTCGTGCTGCCCACGGGCGGTTTCGACAAGGACTCGCCCTACCGCGCGCGCATCAACACGGCGCTGCTCGACCCGTCCATCGCCAACCTGCCGGTCACCACGCCGGGCGGTCCGAACGGTTCGCCGATCGGCTTCCGTATCCAGGTGCGCGTGAAGGGTGGAACCGACCCGCTGAATCGTGTCGACTCTCCGTCGGAAGGCACGATCTACCCGGTCATGGATCCCGCGAGCGTGTTCCATCAGCCGGTCACGAACGGTTACTGGGGCATGACGTCGGCCGGTAAGGCCTACGCCGTGGTCCGCGCCGAGGATGGCGACGGCACTGTCGACCGCCGTATCGATCAGCGTCCGGGCGAAGCACCGGGCGTCGCCGACCGAGTCGATGGCGGTGGTGTTAGCACCGAGGACCGTGCGCTGCGCTCCAAGATCATGACGTTCTTCGTCGACCGTGCACCGCGCCTGCGTCAGGGCGTGGGCTCGGGCTTCGTGCCGGTCGCGAATGCCGCGGTCACCAACCGCACGATCCCGTCGACGGGCAATGTCTGGAACATGCCGGCCGATGACGTGGATCAGTACGATCCGAACGCCGCGTCCTTCAACAAGGTCGGTGGCACGCCGCCGTACCAGCCGATCCTGCGCCGCAAGCTGGCCATCCTCGGCAAGCTCACGGGCAATCCGGCCAAGGACACGTGCTACGTCGTGCCGACCCAGTTCTTCGCGGGAAACAACATCGCGCTCACGATCCCGTCGTACATCGCGACTGGCAACATCACGTTGCGGATCCGCCTGTGCGACTGTCTCGAGTGCGACGATCTTTCATGGCCGACCCAGTGCGGCCGCGACGTGAACGTCATCGAGGCGCGTGCCAACACCGGCCGCTGCGTCGAGACGGATATCCCCTTGCGACTGACGGCAGCAGAACCGCCGGCGATCGTCGGACCGGATGACGTGACCCAACGACCGGGGTCCTCTTCGGACAAGAGCAGGAGACAGTGATGAACGCGAACTCCATGCGCACCGCCCTCGTGGCGGGGGCGCTCGCCTTGCTGGGGAGCTTCGCGCTCACCGGCTGCAGCAAAGACAAGATCCGGACCACGTCGCTGCCGAACGTGGCGCCGACCGTCGAGCTCACGAATGCGCCGGTGTCGCCGGATCGCAGCAACCCGTACTTCTATGCGTACCCCGTCAACTGGTCGGGTAACGACCCGGACGGCCGCATCGATCACTACGAGTACGCGATCGATCCGACGCCGGACAACACGGTCTGGATCAAGACCACGAAGAACCAGGAGACGATCTTCTTCCGCGCCTCCCAGCCGGACCCGGTCACGGGCACGGCGCAGCCCACGGCCTCGGACTTCCACATCTTCTCGATCAAGGCGATCGACGACGATGGTGCGGAGTCGCCGATCAAGCAGCGTGCGTTCTTCTCGTACACCATCGCCCCGACGGTCGCGATCACGAACCCGCCGCCCACGTCGCTGCTCGACGCGCAGGTGACGCCGTCCGTGCGTATCGACTGGACCGGTTCGGATCACGTCGGCCTGTTCTCGCAGTAGCCGGTGAAGTACAAGTACCGTCTGCTCGAGCTGAACCCGGACAACGAGGTGTTCGTCTCGGACCCTGACTCGCTGCGCAGGCGAGAGGCCGCCACGAACTGGGCGGGCTGGGATTCGACGAGCGCGGACACGCAGTTCGTG
>JAIOPA010000490.1 GCA_021414165.1 Candidatus Eiseniibacteriota bacterium | reverse complement strand
CGCGTCGATCATGCGCTTCATCTCGCGCAGACCGCCGGTCTTCATGAGCTTCAGGTTGATGCCGTCCACGCGTCCGGCCAGCAGGCCCACGTCGTGCAGCGTGTGCGCGGACTCATCGGCGAACACCGGGATCGGCGAGCGCTCGCGTACCCACTGGAGCCCGTCCAGATCACCGCGTGCCACCGGCTGCTCGACGATCTCGATCCCGATCGGCTCGATCAGCTTGAGCACGCGCACGGCATCAGCCGCGTTCCACGCCGCATTCGCGTCGACCTGCAGCTTGCCGGTGTAGCGCGTGCGGATGCGGCGCAGGTTCTCCACGTCGCCCGGGCCACCCAGCTTGACCTTGATCATCGGGAAGTCGATCACGGTCGCGAGCTTGGCCTCCATCTCCTCGGGGCTCGCCATGCCCAGCGTGACGCACGACAGCGGCGTCGTCGCGGGATCCGCGCCGAACAACCGCCACGTGGGCTGGCCGAGCTTTTTGCCGATCCAATCGTGCAGCGCCATCTCGAGACCGGCGCGCGCGGCGGTGTTGCCCTGCAGCACGCGATCGAGCCGCGTGGTGATGGCCTCCAGCGCGAACGGGTCGCTGCCCAGATGCGGCGCCCACTCGGCCAACGCCGCCTCGACCAGCGCGGGCGTCTCGCCGTAGTAGTGCGACGGAGCGGCCTCACCGAGTCCGGTGACGCCGTCATGCTCGAGACGCACGAGCGTGTTCACGTGCGCCTTCTTGGCGCCGTGCGCGATCCGGAACTCGAAGCGAGTGTGCAACTCGAGTGGCGATGTCGTGAGCTTCATGCGGGTGTGTCCTCCTGAGGCGGGCCTCCATGGCCCGGCCGCAGTGTACTACTCGTTCGAGGCGCGGCGCTTCCGTTCGTCCAGGCGCCGCATGAGTTCGGTGGCAATGGCCTCGGGACCGAAGCGCACCGGGTCCACGGTGGGCAGCCCGGTCAACTGCTGCGCGTTCTCGATCGCGCGCTTGGCCTCGAGGTCGTCCATGCTCATGGTGTTCAACGACAGCGCCAGCACGGGCGCGGTGCGCACCCAGCTCGCGGCGCGCTCGTTGTCGCGGATGATCTCGCTCAGCGACTTGAGCCGCGGCGCGGGACCGGCATCGAAGGTCTTGATGTGCGTGCGGCCCGCCTGATGACACAGGATGAGCGCCTCGGGACACGCGCCGTGCATGAGCGCAAGCGTCACGCCCGAGTACGCCGGATGATGAATGGCGCCCTGTCCTTCCACGATCACCAACTCGGCATCGCGCGCCGCCTCCAGCACGAGCTTCTCGACCACGCCGGCCACGAAGTCGGCCGGGATCGCGTCGATCGGCGCGCCCTGGTCACTGATCATGATGCCGGTCTGGCCCGTGGCCACGAACGCCGAGCGCACGCCGCGCGACTTGAGTTCGGCATGCACCTCGAGCGCGGTGGTCATCTTGCCCACGTTGCAGTCGGTGCCCACGGTGAGCACCACGAGCGCATCGGTGTTCGCCACGCGCCGCGCCGCGATCGCTCGGCTCGCGGGCGGGCGGCGGACATCGTGGATCGTGCAGCCCTTCGCGCGCGCGAGTTCGGCCAGCTCGGGGTCATCGGCCAGGAACACGTGCAAGCCCGAGAGCACGTCCCAGCCGCGCATGAGCGCGTCGGCCACCACGCGGCGCCACGACTCGGGCAATGCACCGCCCTGCGGCGCGATGCCCAGCAGCAGCGTGTCGGGCGCATAGCCCGCCGCCTCCTCGAGCCCGGACACCACGGGGATGTCACCCCCGATGCCCACGCAGTCCTCGCACGTGCGCCCAGCGCGCACCGAGTCGAGCACGGCGACGACCTCCTCGGGGCGGTAGCGGATCACGCCCAGAGCGGTCTTGGCATCCAGGGGCGTGAAGCTGCCCTCGGCCATCACGGCGATGCGACGGGTCTTACCCAACATGGGTGGTCAGCCTTCTCGGGAGCCGCCGGTGCGCGAGGCACCGATGGATGGTCCGGCACGCGGCCGTGCCGGGTGCTGGCCGCATCCCGGGGACCCGAGAGGCGTCAGCGTAGGGACTCGTAGACCTGGACGTAACGCTCGATCTGTTCCTCGGCGCCGAAGCGCTCCATCGCCACCCGGCGGCCGCGACGGCCCATGGTGCGCCGCAGGGTGTCGTTCTGGAGCAACTTGAGCACCGATGCCGTGTGGCCGGCCACGTGCTGCGGGTCGTGCAGAAAGCCCGTGAAGCCGTGTTCGACCACCTCCGGCAGGCCGCCCGCATTGGACGTGACGACCGGCACCTCGGCGCACATGGCCTCCAGGGCCACCAGACCGAAGCTCTCGGAGCTGCTCGGCAGTAGGAATACATCGGCAAGTGACAGCATCTCCTCCATCAAGTCCTGATTCCCGAGGAAGAGCACGTCCCGCTGGACCCCCAGTTCGCGCGCCAGTTGCTCGGCACCGGCCTTCTCGGGCCCGTCGCCGACCATGACCAGCTTGGCCTGCATCTTCTTGCGAACCTCGGCAAACACTTGAATGACGACCGGTATGTTCTTGACCGCACGGAAGTTAGACGCGTGCATGAGGACCTTGGTGCCCGGCCCACCCACGCGGATCCGGCTCTCGCGCCGGGGCGCGAACACCTTGGGGTCCACGAAGTTGTAGATCACCTCGATGGGCTTGGTGATCCCGAAGGTCTCCTCGGCGCGCTCCTTCAGGTACCGGGAGACCGCCGTGACCCGGTCGCTCGACTGGATCGAGAACTGGGTGACCCGGAACAGGCTGGGCTCCGCTCCCACCACCGTGATGTCCGTTCCATGCAGCGTGGTGACCACGCCCAGCGAGCGCGGCAGCATGATCTGCTTGGCCAGGTACGCGCTGGTCGCGAACGGCATGGCGTAGTGCACATGCAGCACGTCGAGCATGTAGTTCTCGGTCACCTCGACCATCTTGGCGGCCAGCGCCAGATTGCTCGGGGCGTCCTCGAACACCGGATAGTGCGCCGGTGTGGCCTCATGGAAGTAGATGTTGGGCTCGAACGTGCGCATGCGGAACGGCAGGTGGCTCGCGATCAGATGGATCTCGTGCCCCCGGTGCGCCAGTTCGCGCGCCAGCTCGGTGGCCACCACGCCGCTACCGCCGAAGTGCGCATAGCAGCTGATCCCGATCTTGAGCTTGCGGCGCACGCGGCGCTTGGCCAGGGCCTTGGCCGTGGGCTTGGCCGGCTTCTTCACCGTGCTCTTGCGCTTGATCTCAGGCATGACCCTCTCCATGCGGCGGGAGCAGCGAGCGTGCGTCATGGACCTGCAGCGGTCCGCGCACGCGATAGCCTTCGGCGTAACGCACCCCGGCAAGCGCGCCCAACGCGCGCGCGCGGGCCTCCACACTCTCCAGGAATCCACTCGCGGTGAGGTACGTGGCCGGGCCGGCATCGGGATCGAGCTGGCTCACGTGCGCGCGCAACGCGCTCATGCGCTGCTCCCACACCTCGCTCACATCGAGCACCAGATGCGGCTCGGTGCCCGAACGATAGACCGCGAACAACAACCGCTGCGGGCGGTAGCGGTCGCCCTTGGCCTCGAAGCGGGCGAGCCCCGACAGGTAGCAGGCATGCGCGATCAGGTGCGAGGCCTCGACATGATCGGGGTGTTCATCGTGCCGGTCGGGTGCCACTACCAGCCCGGGGCGATGCTCGCGCAGGCATTCAACCACCGCGCGCAGTTGCGCCGGATCGCGGCGATCGATGCCGCCATCGGGCAGTCCCAGGTTCACCCGGAGCGCCGCACCCAGATGGCGCGCCGCCTCGGCCGCTTCGCGCTGGCGCGTCTCGACGTTGCCGCGCGAGGCCAACTCACCGCGCGTCAGGTCCACGATGCCCACGGCATGGCCATGCGCAGCCAGTCGAGCGGCGAGCCCGCCCGAGGTCAGCTCCACGTCGTCGGGATGTGCACCGAAGCAGAGCGCCGCGAGGGGTTTGCTCATGCGATCAGGCCTCCAGCAACCAATGTTCGTGAATGCCTTCGGCGCTCTTGGCCGCGTGCTCCACCGCGTGCTCGCACAGTTCGCTCACCACACCGGCGCCCAGGCGCGCGATGGGTTCGAGCGACGCGATGCGCCGTTCCTGCAGCTTGTCGCCGGGATAGATCACGTACCGCAAGCGCCGCCACAGCGGATGCTCGCGGTCGAGCTTGCCGCGCGCCTTACCCAGCACGCCCTCGGCGAGCCTCGAGACCTGGAAGTCCATCTTGCCGCGCGCCGACTCGATCATCTGCGGCAGGCTGGCATCGAGCACACGCGACTCATCGGCGAGCCGCGCGAGCGACTGATCGACCGCCGTGCGCGCATGCGCGATGGCCTCGTGCACGCTCTGCGGCACGCGCGTCTCGGCGACGCGTGCGATCACCGCATCGGTGTGCGTGACCACTTCCCAACCGTCGCACTTGGCGGCATCGATCAACGCGCACGCCTCGCGCGGCAGCCACGTGGCGCCGAAGCGCACGGCCGGTGCGGCCTGCTTCACGCCGACGCCCGCGAACACCTCGCGCAGCTGCATGAGGTACGCGATCTCGCCCGGCCCGCACGCCATGGCCACCGTGGGGAACACACCGTCCTGCACCGCAGGGCGTAGCGCCACACTGGGCGACAACGTGAGCGCCGGGTTCGCCGCCGCGTCGGCGGCCGTGATCTTGAAGCGCGCACCGGACTCGATGCGGAACACGAACGAGTCGAGCGACGCATCGTTCAACGCGCGCTTACCGGTGAGTTGCTCCATGCGCGTGCCCGCCGCCTTGGCGGCTGCATGCAACGCATCGGCCTGCGCCAGATAGCGCTCGAGGATCGGGCGCGCGGCCGCGCGGAACGCCGACAAGCGCGGATCGACCACCACCAGCCCCTGCTCGGCGAACAACGCGAGCCAGAGTGCCGTGACCGCCTCGCCCAGGTCGCGCGCGTGCGCGATGGATCGCTGCCAGAGCGCCAGCGCATCGGCGTGACCGGGCAGCCCGGCCCATGCAGCCAGCGCGGGCTCGGCGGCAGCACGCAGCGCGTCGATCGTGATGCCGCCCACCAGCCCGCCATCGGTGTGCGCGCCATCGGCGATCGTGAAGTCATGCAAGGACAGTTCGGCGTCGGCCACACTGACACCACGGATCTCGGTGAAGTCGGAGTCCTCGCCGTGCATCCAGAAGAGCGGCACGCACGCGATACCGGTGCGGCGCGTGACATCGGCGGCCAGCCCCACGGTGCCCGCGGTCTTGTGCAACGAGTAGAGCGGGCCACCGAGCGGCGCGGGCTGCTGCCCCGCCACCGCCGCCACCGCCTCGCCGCGCGCCAGGCGCTCGAGGTTGGCGAGCGAAGCCGCCGAGGCGCCGAGGCGCACATGCTGCTCGTGCATGGCGGCCGCGAGTGCGGGATCGAGCGGCGCGCGCTTGGATTCGGCGAGCGCCTTGAGCGCGGCCGTGTCCCGGTGCAGCACCGGGATGCGCTCCCGCGAGATCGGGCCACCGGCCAACAGGTCGAGTGTCAGCGCGTCGCCGGGTGCGCCCTGCCCCTCGCGCGCGAGGACGCGTTCACGCACGCGCGTCAGTCGAGGGCTCACCGACATCGGGCGTGCTTCGGCAAGGGATGGAAGACCATGCAGGGCTTGGACATGCGAGGGAGCATCCTAGGTCGGTGGGACGAGCGGGGTCAAAGTGGCCGGATTTGGATGCGGCAGGGGCCCGAAAGGCTCGGGCTCGTTGCAGATGGGAACGACCTGTGCCGCTTGCAGGTTCCCGAGCGCGGGCTCACAGCAGCCGGCGGGCACGCTCGCGGGTGCGCTCCACGATCGCCCGGGCCCGCGCGTCGGCGGCACCGGCACCGGCGGTGAGCGCGGCCTCGATCGCCTCGTCGCTCGCGCCCACGCGGCGCGCGCCCAGGACATGGCTCACGAGCTGGCGCTCCCAGCCGAGCGCACCGAGCGCGGCCACCGTGATCAACTCGCGCGCGACCACGCCCAGCCCCGGCCGGCCGAGCACGCGGCCGTAGCCATGCTCCTCCATCCATGCGGCGAGATCGGGATGCAACGTGGTCACCGCCGGGATGAGCTTGTCGTAGGCCGGCCCGTACACGCGGCGGCAAAGCGCCTGACCGCGCTTCCGCCAAGACGCCGGCGTGCCCTCACGGCTGCGGCGGGCGCGGCCGGGCCACGTCGTGTTGAGCACGCGCAGGCCCTCGAGCGCGCCGGGGTAGCCGGCGTACAACATGAGCATGAGCGCGGTCTCCTCGGCGGCCTTGCGCTTGGCACCATGCGCGCGCGCCAACAGGAGTGCCGCGGCCGCGTCGGCGTCGTCGCCCCGCGACATCGCCGCGGCAAAGAAGCAGAGTGCGTGCGTCGCGTGATCCATCGAAGCGGTCTTCTTCGGACGAGGGGCTGCGGTTCTTGACGCTGTCATGGTCGCCCGACAGTATCGGCGCGCGTCACCTGCAAGCAACTCCCTGCACACCGGAACCTGAAGGGACTCATGACCGGACCCGGCATCCCCCCCGAAGAACTGCGCCGCACCGCGCTCTCTGCCATCTGGACGTTCCCCACCATCCTGTTCTCGTCGTTCGTGGTGGCGTGGGGCGCCGAGTGCGCTCAGTTCTACATCTCGCAGGGCCTGGCACTCGCGCTCCTGGCGTGGATCCAGGTGCTGCCGGAGTTCGCCGTCGAGGCGGTGATCGCGTGGCATCAGGACGTGCCGCTCATGACCGCCAACTTCACCGGTGCGCTGCGGCTGCTCACCGGACTCGGCTGGCCCATGATCTGGGTGGTGTGCGCCTTCGCGCGCCGCGCGCGTGGCGAGAAGGGCTTCTGGCGCCCCATCGAGCTCGAGCATGAGCATGCGGTCGAGGTCGTGGGCCTCACCCCCGCGCTCTTCTACTTCGCGTGGATCGTTTACAAGGGCTCGCTCGACCTGACCGACGCGGGCGTGCTGGTGGCGATCTACGCCGCCTACCTCGTGATCCTGAACCGCATCCCGCCCAAGGAGCATGAAGAGGCCGAGGACGCCGGGTTCGTGCCGCGCAAGGTACTCGCGCTGCCGAGCCGGCCGCGGCTCATCGCCACCATCGCGCTGTTCGTGGTGGGCGGCCTCATGCTGTACTTCACGGTCGATCCGTTCCTGAAGAGCATGCTCGGTCTGGCAGCGGTGGCCGGCGTGTCGCAGTTCGTGTTCGTGCAGTGGGTCGCACCGTTCCTGAGCGAGTTCCCCGAGTTCGTGACTACGTCGTACTGGGCGCGCAGCCGCGGTAAGGCCGGTATGGCGCTCATGAACATGGCGTCGTCGAACATCAATCAGTGGACCGTGCTCGCGGCCATGATCCCGGTGGTCTACTCGTTCTCGTTGGGGCATGCGGCCGGCATCCCACTCGGCGAGCATCGCGTGGAGGTGCTGCTCACGCTGCTCCAGGGCGCACTCGGCGTGGTGCTGCTGGCGAACTTCAACTTCCAGGCGTACGAGGCACTCGGCCTGCTGCTGTTCTGGTCGGTGCAGTTCGTGGTACCCGGATCGCGCCATGTGATGTGCTGGGCCTACGGCAGCTGGCTCGGCATCGAGCTGATCTCGGCCGCGTGGCGCCCGGGCCGCCTGCAGGCGTTCCGCGTGTTCCCCACGCTGCTGCGCACGGGCGGCCGCGAGGGCTAGTTACTTCTTCGCGCGTCCGAAGCGGCCCGCGAACGAGCGTCCGAGTTCCTGCAGCATGCCCAGCTCCTCCACGCGCATCAGCGCGAGGCCGGCGGCCAGCACGAGCACGCCCGCCACGCCACCACCGGCCACGACTCCCGCGCGCACCAGCAGGCCGCGCTGCGTGATGTCGCCGATCGCGTGGAGCCCGAGCCAGAGCAGCACACCTGCCACCGCCGACACGAGCACGATGCGCGTGGCCGAGCGCGCCATGCGGCCGCCGTCGATGCCGCCCAGACGGCCGCGCAGCAGGAACGCGAGCTGCGCCAGATTGATGAGGCTGGTCGCCGAGGTCGCCAACGCGAGCCCCCGATGGGTGAGCCCGAGGCCGGCGAGCGGCCCCACGAACAACAGGTTGAGCACCAGGTTCACGCCCACGGCCACGAACGTGCTGCGCACCGGCGTCCGGGTGTCGCCCATGGCGTAGAACGCGCGCGTGAAGATGCCGACCGCGGCGAAGCTCGGCAGCCCCACGCAGTACATGACCAGCGCGCCGGCCGTGGCCGTGGTGTCACTGGCCGCGAAGCGGCCATGCTGGAACAGCAGCGCCAGGATGGGCTGTGCCATGACCGCCAGGAACACGGCGCTGGGGATCGTGAGCAACAGCACGAGCCGCACGGCCTCACTGAGTGTGCTGCGCACCGCGGGCATGTCCTGCTTCACGGCGGCACGCGACAGCGCGGGCAGGCTCACGGTGGCCACGGCCACACCGAACAGGCCGATCGGCAGCTGCATGAGCCGGAACGCGTACTGCAGCCACGACACGCTGCCCTCCCGGAAGCTCGAGGCGATGGCCTGGCTCACGAAGATGTTGAGCTGCGTGGCGGCGAGCCCGATCGTGGCAGGCAGCATGAGCATGGCCACGCGCTTCACGCCCGGGTGCCACGTGGGGATCTCGAGCCGGAACCGGAACCCGAGCTTGGCCAGACTCGGCAGCTGACACGCGAACTGCAGAAGCCCACCCAGCACGACACCCAACGCCATGGCGGTGATGACCGGCCAACCGGCCGCACGGCACACCGGGATCAACGCGAGTCCAAAGCCGATCATGCCGACGTTCAGGAGCGCAGGGGCCAACGCGGGCAAGAAGAACACGCCGCGCGCGTTGAGCATGCCCATGGCCGCAGCGGCCAGGGCCACCGCGGGCAGGAACGGCAGCATGACGCGCGTGAGCGATACCGTGAGCTCGAGCTTGCCGGGCACGGCGGCGAAGCCACCGGCCATGAGCTGCACCAACTGCGGCGCGAAGATCCAGCCCAGAGTGCAGAGCGCCAGCAGCACGGCGAGCAGCGTGGACATGAGTTGGCGGGCCAGCGCCCACGCGGCCTCGTCGCCCTCCTTCTCACGCCACTGCGTGAACGTGGGCACGAACGAGGCTGACATCGCACCCTCGGCGAACAGGTCGCGCAGCAGGTTCGGCACGCGGAACGCCATGTTGAACGCGTCGGCCGCGGTGCCCGCACCGAAAAGCGCGGCGAACACCTGATCGCGCACCAGGCCGAGCACGCGCGACAGGAACGTGGCCGCGCTGACCGGACCCACGTTGCGCGTGACCGAGCCCGAGCTGGCGGGTGGTGCCGCAGCTTTGCCCGGATTCCCGGGAGGATTGGTCCGGCTATCGTCCGTCGCACTCATCGAGAGGCCCTCATGGCTTCCAGTCCACGGGCGCACCGTGCTACGGTCGCCGCCATGCTCATGACACTCGCCGCCGAACCCATCCTGACGCCGCTGCAGGCCATCGTACTGGGCGCCGTCCAGGGCCTGAGTGAACTGCTGCCGATCTCGAGCAGCGCGCATCTGTACCTGGTCCCCACGCTGCTCGGCTGGCCGTACGCCGGCGTGGCGTTCGACGTCGCGATGCACGCGGGCACGCTGCTCGCCTTGGTCGTGGCATTCTGGAGCGACTGGCTCGCGCTGTTCAACGGCCTCCGGGGCCCCAAGGGTCCGGAGCGCGAGCAGGCCCGCCAGCTGTTCGGCATGATCTGCGTGGCCACCGTGCCGGGCCTGGTCGCCGGCAAGGTGCTGGGCGAACTCGAGGAGCGCCTGCGCTCGGTGCCGCTGCAGGCGTCCATGCTGCTGCTGTTCGGCATCCTGCTCTGGGCCGCCGACAAGTTCACCAAGCAGGCGCGCGAGACGCGCGTGCCGGGCTGGGGCGCGGCGTTGGCCGTGGGCTTCGCGCAGTGCCTGGCGCTCGTGCCGGGCGTGTCGCGCTCGGGCATCACCATGACGGCCGGCCGGCTCTCGGGGCTCTCGCGCCTCTCGGCCGCGCGCTTCTCGTTCATGCTGTCCATGCCCATCACGCTCGCGGCCGTGCTGTACACCGGGCTGCTCAAGTCGAGCCACCTCATGATGCAGTTGCCCGTGAGCACGCTGCTCATCGGCATCGTGTCCTCGGGCGTGTTCGGCTTCATCGCGATCCGCTTCATGCTCGGCATGCTCAAGCACGTCGGGTTCGGCGTGTTCGCGGCGTACCGGGTGCTCGTGGCGCTCGCGCTGTTCGCGTGGGTCGCACGCCACTGACGCGTCAGGGCCGCTGAACCGCCGCCCACTCGCTCGCTGCGTTCGTCGTAGACCGTCCGTGGTCCGCGCACGCTGGGCTCAGGCGCCTGCGGGTGGCCGGGGAGCGCGTTCGCGGAAGTAGCGGTTCATGCGATCGCGCAGGTGCAGCCGCGCGCGATGCAGCCGCGACTTGACCGCCGCCACCGAGAGCCCGAGTTCCTGGGCGACGTCGGCGTTCGATTCCTCCATGACATCACGGAGCACGAACACCTCCTTCTCGTTCGGAGGCAGCAGATCGATCTCGCGCCCGAGCACCTCGCGCGTCTCCGCGTCGAGCACTTCCTCGAGCGGCTGCGCCGACCAGTCCGGGATCGCGAGCGGATCGCCGTCGGCGTCGGGCGACTGCGACTGCTCGTACGACACATGGCCGTCGCGGCGCCGGCGCAACTTCATGAGGCTGGCGTTCGTGGCGATGCGATAGAGCCAGGTCGAGAACGTGGACTCGCTCTTGAAGTTCGGCAGGCCGCGGTACGCCGACAGGAACGCGTCCTGCAGCGCCTCGGCGGCATCGTCCTCGTGACGCAGGATCTTGGTGCAGAGCCGGTAGACGCGATCGCGATAGCGCACGACGAGCTCATCGAAGCCGCGGTTGTCTCCGCGCTTCGTGAGCTCGACCAGCTCGCTGTCGGTCAACGCCTTGAAGTCCACGTTCACTCCACTCCAGGGGCCCGTACGGCAGCCGGGTGAATCCCCGGTTCTGGACATGAGTCATACACGATTTCGCCCGCGAGTGCCGTGAATCGCACCCGGACCCGCGCCAGTGTACTCACCGGCGTGCCATGCAGGTCACGATCCCACACCACCAGGTCGGCCGGAGCGCCCTCGGTGAGCGTGCCCGGCCCGAGCCGGCCACCCGCGGCGGCGGCCGCCCCCGAGGTGTATCCACGGAGCGCGTCGTCGAGTGTGACCGCCTGCGCGGGTTCGAACGGCAGGCCGTCATGCCCCACGCGCGCCACCGCGCCGGCGATCCCGGCGATCGCCAGCGGCGGCTCGACCGGAGCATCGGAGCCGAACGCCAGCGTGGCCCCCGAGTCGCGCAGTGCGCGCCACGGGTACGACCGCGCACAGCGCTCGCCCCATGCCCGGCGCGCCACGGCCGCATCGCTGATGGCGTGCTGCGGCTGCATGCTGGCGATCACGCCGAGTGCGACGAAGCGCGCGAGGTCGGCGTCATCGAGCAACTGCACGTGCTCCACCCGGGGCGGTAGCGGCAACGTGGCGAGTGTGGCGTGATGCGCCTCGATGGCATCGAGCGAGGCGCGCACCGCCGCATCGCCGATGGCGTGGATCGTGACCGAGAACCCGGCACGTGCGGCCTCGCCCACCCACTCGCCCATCTCGGCATCGCTCAGCATCTTCATGCCGAGTCCGCCATGGTCGTCGTAGGGCGCGAGCATCGCGGCCGTGCGGGAACCCAGCGTGCCATCGGCGAACAACTTGAGCGAGCCCGTGGTGAAGCGCGCATCGCCCGCGCCACCGGCCAGCCCGAGCGCGGCATGATCGCGCAACTGCTCGGGCCCGATGTGTTGCAGCACGCGCAACAGCCCACGACCGGCGAGCGCATGCATGCGCTGCCAATCGTCGTGATTGCGCTGGTAGTCGTGCACGGCGGTGATGCCCTGCGCGTGCAGGGCGCGCGCGGCCTCATCGAGCAGCGCGGGTTCGATGGCCGGCGCGGCGATGTCCTCGAGTGCGAAGAACGCACGCACCGCGTGCTCGCGCGCCACGCCCGTGAGCTCGCCCGTCGCATCGCGCTCGAACAGGCCACCCTCGGGATCGGGCGTGGCGCGGCTCACGCCCGCCGCGCGCAGTGCCGCCGAGTTGACCCACATGGCGTGGAAGTCGTGGCGATGCAGCACCACGGGCCGCGTGGGCGCGATGGCATCGAGCGCGGCACGATGCGGCGCCTCGCTCCACTCGGACTCATCCCAGCCCCGGCCCACGAGCGGCGCGTCGCCGTCGGGCAGTGCGGCCAGTGCGGCGCGCACGCGTTCCACCGCCTCGGCGC
>JAIOPA010000489.1 GCA_021414165.1 Candidatus Eiseniibacteriota bacterium | reverse complement strand
GGTGGCCGGGCTCGAGAGCCGGTTCACCGAGGTCGAGGACAAGACGCTGCGCCGCAAGATGGCGCGTCAGGCCGCGCGCTCGGTGCTGCCGAACGCCACCGAGACCAAGATCTTCTTCACCGGCAATGCGCGCGCGCTGCGCCACTTCATCGAGCTGCGTGGCAGCGAGCATGCCGAGGTCGAGATCCGCAAGGTCGCCGTGCAGGTGCTGGAGATCATGCGCAAGGAAGCCCCGAACATGTTCTCGGACTACACACTCGAGGCCTTGCCCGACGGCACCTTCGCCACGCGGACCACGCATCCCAAGGTCTGAGTCTTGAGCGATCCACAGGTCGTGCGCCGGCCGGTCACGCGAGTGACCGGCCGTTCGCATGAACCGCTCGACGATGCGCTGGCGGTGGAACGCCCACTCGAGATGCGCGTGGATGGCCAGGCGCTCGCGGTCACGCTGCGCACACCCGGGTTCGACCGCGAACTCGCACTGGGATTCCTCGCGGGCGAGAACGTGATCCGCTCTTCAGCGGACGTGGTCGGAGGGCGCGAGGAATCGAGCGCGTGCCAAGACGCGCCCGATATCATCGATCTGCTCCTCAAGCCCGGCCACGTGCTCGACTGGAGCAAGCTCGAACGCCACTTCATGGCGACCGCGGCGTGCGGGCTGTGCGGCCGCGCGCATCTCGATGCCATGCGCGCCGGGCTCACGCCCGTGCCCGAGGGGCCGCGCATCGATACCGAGCTCCTGCTGGCGTTGCCCGCACGGGTACGTACGCAGCAGACCGCGTTCGAGGCCACCGGCGGTCTCCACGCCGCGGTGTGGTGCGATGCGGCGATGGAGCCACGCGTGCTGCGCGAGGACGTAGGCCGCCATAACGCCGTGGACAAGGTGTGTGGCTGGCTGCTCGAGCAGGGCCGCCGTCCGGTCGGCGAGGGCCTGCTGTGGGTGAGTGGCCGCGCAGGAGCCGAGCTGGTGCTGAAGGCCGCCCGCGCCGGGATCCCCACCATGGCCTCGGTGGGCGCGCCCTCGTCACTGGCGGTCGAACTCGCCGAAGCGGCCGGCATGACGCTGATCGGGTTCCTACGCGAGGGACGTATGAATGTGTATTGCGGACAGGGGCGACTCCAGGCCTGAGTCCCGGGCCTCGCGGGTCCTGGATCCGCGTTCATACGGTGCAGCCGATGCGCGCGGTGATTCTGCCTAGGCCGGCGCAGCGATGATGGAGTAGGCTGCGGCGGGTTCGCCGCACGCGGACCAGGGGAAATGACAGTCCAGGGATTCATATCGCAAGGAGTGCTGATGGCGAACTGTTCGCATATCGTCCGAGCGCGTCATGGGAGCCTCTTGCGCCGTATCCTGATCCTCGGCTCGCTCGTGTGGATGAGCGGTGCACCATGGGTGGCGCCCGCCTCGGCACAGAACCTTGCATGGGAGCCGCTCGCGACGATCGGCCCACAGCCGGCGGCTGGACGCGAACTCGCCTCGGCCTTCGATCCGAACCGGGATCAGTTCCTGCTGGTGGATGGAGCGGGGGAGACCTGGCGCCTCCCGACCACGCAAGGCGCGGTCTGGACGTTGGTGCCCGCGTCAGGGTTCAGCCGTTCGACCTGTGACCGGGCGATCTTCGATCAGGCCGGGGATCGCATGATCGTGTTGCAGTCGGACATGTCCGTCCGCAGCCTGAGCATGGCCAATCCCTCCAGTTGGGCGCGGCTCTTCCCCGATGGCAGCCAACCGGCGCCGCGGGATTTCTTCGCGATCGCGCATGATCGGAATCGCAACCGGCTGCTCCTGTTCGGCGGTGGACCCTACAATGGCGTTCTCAATGACGTGTGGGCACTGAGCCTTGATGCAACTCCGACCTGGACCCGGATCTCCCGCGTCGGTATGCAGCCCCCCGCGGCCTGGGGGCCCATCGCGGTATACGATTCGAATCGAGACGAGCTTGTCGTGGGTACGGGCGCTCTCGATATCAACTATTCGCTGTATCCCAGACTCTGGAGCTTGCCTTTAGCCGACGGCGGTCAATGGTCGGAGATCGTGATCTCCGGTACTTCTCCCTTGGCTCGAATGTTGGCATCGGCGGTGTTCGATCCCGAGTCGGACCGGATCATCCTGTTCTCGGGTTACAGCACGGGTTCTCCCGACACGTGGGAGCTCACTCGTGGGATCCAGAACGTGTGGACGCGACTGGTACCGCTTGGCGCACCCCCCAGCTACCGGTGGTCCTCGACGGTCGCATACCGCGCGCTCCAGCCCGCGATGTATATGTTCGGTGGGCACAACGGTGGGAACTTCACCGATACCTGGGCGCTTCGGCTTGGCACGAGTGATGGTCCAGTGGCCCTGGAGTCATTCTCGCCGGTCGGCGGCCGGCCCGGGACTGCCGTGAGCGTCTTTGGCGCTCATCTCGACCTCGTGACCGAGGTCCGTTTCAATGGAGTGCCGTCGATCGTCCAGAACGCGACCTATGGGGTGTTCAACACAGTCGTGCCCCCCGGGGCCACGACGGGCCGCATCCAGGTCACCTCCAGCCGGGGGATCGTCACCTCGACGACGGATTTCTTCGTCGGAGAGGATCCGGTGCTCACTTCGCTGGAGCCGGATTCTGCGAGGGCCGGTGAGGTGATCGCGCTTCGGGGAAGTCATCTGCTGGGCACGAGGCGGGTCCTCCTGGGAGGCGTCGTGGTCGGGACATTCAGTGTCTCGAGCGACAGCCTCATCCTGATCACGGTAGACGCGCTCTCCAGAAGCGGCCGCGTGACCGTTGAGACTCCTGTCGCGACCGTGATCAGCGGCTTCGACTTTCATTTGATCGCCGACGACATGCGCCCGCGGCTGCTCTCGGTGCGCGATGTGCCCGGTGATCAGGGAGGCAAGGTGGTGCTGCGCTGGCGCTCGAGTGACTTCGACCAGGCGCGCTACCGCCGCGTGAAGGGTTATCGCGTGTGGCGTCGCGCCCCGCTCGCGGGCGCACCGGGCGCGGTGCGCGCGGGTACGCTCGATGCGCGCGGTGCAGCGCTCGGCGATCCCGATGTGTTCTGGGAGAGCCTCGTCGATCTTCCCGCGGCCTCGCTCCGCGGCTATGCGTACACGGCCGCCACGGTGAGCGACTCCACGGCCAACGGCAATCCCTACACGGCGTTCTTCGTGCAGACGCTCACGGACGATGCGTTCGAGTTCTTCGCATCGAGCCCCGACAGCGGTTACTCGGTCGACGATCTGGCGCCGCCCACGCCGTCGCAGTTGTCGGTGCGCTACAGCAGCACGTCGAACCAGCTGCGCTGGACGGCTCGCATGGTGCCGGATCAGGCCGGCTTCGAGATCCACCGCGCTACGCGTACCGACTTCACGCCCGATGCGACCACACTGGTCTCGCGGGTGCAGGACAGCACATTCGTCGACACGCCGGGTGCGTTCACGTACAAGCTCGCGGCGGTCGACATCCACGGCAATCGCAGCCGGTTCCTCACCGTGGTGCCCGACCGGCCGGTGGCCACGCTCGTGTCCGTCGCCTCGCAGGACCGCCGCCCGGGTGCGATCGAGATCCGCTGGTACCTCAGCGGAAACGCCGCCTTGGCCGCCGTGGTCGAGCGGCGCTCGAGTGGGCAGGACTGGCGCGCGCGTGCGTCGCTCTCGGCCGACGGCAGCGGCTACCTGCGCTTCGTCGACGACGGCATCCCCGACGACGAGTCGTTCGAGTATCGCCTGCGGATCGAGGAACCCGAGGGCCCGGTGTGGCTGGGGCAGGTCACGTTCGAGCCGTTGGGCACCGTCACGGGGCCCACGGTGCGCATCCCGAACCCGTCCATGGGCGGCCGCATCGCGTTCGAGCTGGCGGGCTTCGACACCCACCCGGTGCAGGTGCAGCTCTTCGATGTCACGGGCCGTCTCATGGAGTCGCGGCGGCTCGAGTCCGGTGCGGGCGCCCCTGCGCAGGTGGCGTTCGGCCAAGCGCGGCGTCTGCATGCGGGTATCTATCTGGTGCGCGTGAGCGGTGCGGCCTCGGTGATCACGCGGCGGGTGGTCGTGCTGGACTAGGGATACGACTTGGACGTGGATATCTGCATGCGTCAGCGCCCGCCGCACCTGCTAACCTCATGAAGTGCCGACCGGGCGCTGGAGACCATGATGAGCCGATCCGAACGGGTGATCATGAGAGTGAGCCGCTTGTCTCGCCTCTGGGGTTGGGCGCTTCTCATGTCGTGCGCGAGCGCATGGGCGTCGGTTGCGGCGGCTGCCGAGACCGCGCGCTGGTTCGTGTTCTCGCAGGCCTCGTCGTTCCAGACGGGACACGATGTGGCCAGTGCGGTCGACACTCGCCGAGGGCGCCTGATCATGTTCGGCATGTGGCGGCCCGCGTTCTGCGCGAACGTATCCTGCTTCGGGGCCTCGGATACCGCTCTCACCACGATCGCGCACATGGTGCCGGACCCGACCCTCGATGCGCCGGTGTGGCTCCCGGGCTCGCCGGGCCGGCGGTCGAATGCCAGTGCGGCCTACGACTCGCTCACGGATCGCGTCTGGATGTTCGGCGGTCGTCGCGTCATCCCGACGCCCTGTTCACAGGATTGCGCCAACCCGCCTCGCATCTCGCTCGACGACCTGTGGTGGCTCGATCTGTCGGTCGATCCACCGCAGTGGCACGAGACCCTCGTGAGCGGGGTGAAGCCCGCACCGCGTTTCGATGCCGGCCTCGTGGTGGATCCGATCGCGCATCGGCTGCTGATGTTCGGCGGACAGGACTCGCTGGGGACCTA
This sequence comes from Candidatus Eiseniibacteriota bacterium, assembly GCA_021414165.1. GTDB lineage: Bacteria > Eisenbacteria > RBG-16-71-46 > RBG-16-71-46 > RBG-16-71-46 > JAIOPA01. The sequence goes on along the minus strand of JAIOPA010000489.1, from coordinate 6,635 downwards.
TTTCTCTGACGTCTGGGAACTCCCTCTTGAAGGCGCTCCCGCGTGGCATCAACTCTCGCCCACGGGCGCCGGTCCTTCGGCCCGTGCCGAGGCGACGCTGCTGATCGACGGCGCGCGCTCGCGCATGCTCGTGGTCGGTGGCGCGAACGCATCGGCCACGACCGCGGACGTCTGGTCGATGTCGCTCGCCGGATCACCGGCCTGGTCGCCGCTGATCGTCATGGGTTCGCCGCCGACTCGCATCCGGCATGCAGCCCTCGATACTCGGCGCGATCTGGTGTTGACCTATGCCAGCCCGGCTGAGATCGCGACGTTCTCACTTGCGGGCGCGCCGGAGTGGGCACCCACGCCGTCCGTCGACGCGCCACCCGATGCGACGCCGGGTGGGTTCGGCTACGACCCCGTGAACGACCTCGTTTGGGTGCCTTATGCCTACTGCCCGGAGCTGGGGCGCGGTGTCTCATTGAACCAGCACGCGATCTTCCAGTTCGTTCGCGAAGGTGGACCGCCGGTCTCGGGTGGTCCGATCCAGCTCGGGTTGCCGGGCCCCAATCCGGCCGGTAGCAGCGTCGCGATGGATATCGGGTCGGACCTCGCGGGCAGCGCCCTGGTGCGTGTGTTCGACCTGCGCGGCCGTGAGGTCTGGAGCGGGAGGTATGCAGCGCCCTTCCGGTTCCGGGCGACGCTCGATCTGCGTGGGTTGCCACCCGGACTCTACGTGATCGCGCTGGAACAGGGCGGCGAACGACGCACTCGTCGCCTCGTGGTGTTCCGCTAGGCCGCGCTTGCAAGCATGCAAAAGGCGCCGGTCCCTTGCGGGGCCGGCGCCTTCGTGTTGCAGCAAGGCCGCTAGTGCGCGGCGGCGTTCGAGTTCTTGGGGCGCGCGTTCCAGATCGTGAGCGCCAGGACCAGCCCGAGGATGGCGAACGGCAGCATCCACAGGGGCCACACCTTCCAGCTCGCGGGGTCCTTGGCGGCGTCACCCACCGGCAGGTAGCGGCTGTACAGGAGCGCCTGCGCGCTCGAGCCCAGGTACACGAAGCCGTCGATGATGCCCGTGACGACACCGGCGTTCTTGCTGCCGCCGAAGTCGGCCGACGCCGTGCCCGACAGCATGCCGTGCACACCGATCACGCACAGCGACATGAACACCACGGCCCACGCCAGCATGGGCTGGCCCAGCGTGAACATGGCCACGATCGTGCCGGCCAGGAGGCCGCCGTACAGCACGCTCGAGACCGGTCCGCGGCGGCTGCCGAACACGTGATCCGAGATGAAGCCCGCGAACACGCCGCCCAGGATGCCGGCGATGCACAGCAGCATGCCCCAGTTCTCGTACACGAAGCCGGTCTGGCCGATGGCCTTGGCGTAGAGCCGGTACTGCTTCATGACCGACTGGCGCAGGAAGCCCGAGCAGAACTCGATCGCCACGATGATCCAGATGACCTTCTGCGAGAACATGGTGCGCGTCACCTGCGCCAGCGTCATGCGGCCGGTCTGGCCCGAGGTGGCATCACCCGTGTCGAAGTCCTTGAAGCCGGCATCGGCGGGCGAGTCCTTGACCAGGAAAAACGTCACCAGCACGCAGGCGAACAGCACACCGCTCGGGACCCAGAACGCCATCTGGTAGCCGAACGCCTTCTCGATCATGAGTGACCAGTCGTACGAGAAGTACAACCCGAGCGAGATCAGGATGCCGAAGAGCCCGCCCAGCACGCCGCGCTCACGCACATGGAACCAAGGCGCGTTCACCTTGACGATGCTCACGGCGCCGAAGCTCTGGAAGTACATGTTGAGCCCGTTCATGATCATGAGCGAGTGCTTCACGGTGCCGCCATCGGCGCTGGGCTGCACGTCCTTGAACGCCAGCGCCATGCCGATGTTGGCCAGCGCCGAGCCCGCGGTGGCGAGCAGCATGGTGAAGCGGCCGCCGAACTTGTCGGTGAGCGGGCCATTGATGAGGAAGCCGAGGCCGTAGACCATGGCACCCAGACCGTCGATCTCGTTGAACGCGGCCTTGGGCAGGATGCCGGCCTTGTCGAGTTCGCCGGCGATGGCCGACAGGTTGTAGCGCCCGAAGTACAGGAACGCGTAGGTGAGTCCGAGCGGCACCCAGTTCAGTACGCGGCGTCGCTGGAACTCGGCGGAGTGGCCAAGGTCCACCTTGGGCATGCGGCGCATCACGATCCCGACCGCGATCAGCAGTCCGAGGATCGGGAGGAACTTCTCCAACCAGACCGGCATCCGGGCCTCCAGGGAAGTGGGCCGGGGGCGGCAGAGGGCCACCCCGAGCACATGGCGAGCGTGGAGCCTTGCCCGTGCGAGGGGCCAAGGTCAAGCGCAGAGCGCGTGCGGCCGATGCCGGTAGGACGGAGTCGCCGGAACCCGGTGGGGCAGGCGCGGGTATCCGGGGCGTACGGCAAAGGGCGAGGAGGCGGGGTGTCGCAGACCGGTGGGGGCGCCGAACAGCACATGGACCGCACGCTGCGCGTGGCGCTCTCGGCGCGCGGCGTGGGGCTGGTGCTCGTGGGGCTCACGCTGGCGTTCGGGGTGCTGGGATTACTCGCCGAATGGCTCCAGGTGCAGGGCCACCCGGTCGCACTGGGCTTCTCGGCCTACTTCGACCCGGCCCACGAGGGCAGTCTGCCGGAATGGTACTCGGCCACGATCGATGCGCTCGGCGCACTCGTGGTGCTGCTGTTCGCCTGGGCCGAGCCGCGCGCCGCGTTGCGCTGGCGCTGGGCGCTCATGGCGTTGCTCATGGCCGGACTCTCAGCCGGCGAGGCCACGGCGATCCTCGATGCCCGGCTGCCCTGGTTGGACACGCTCGGGGTGGCCCCGGGGGCCGCGACCACGTGGGTCATGCGCGGGGGCGGCGCGCTGGTGCTGGGGGTGTTACTCGTGCAACTCGTGCCGCTGTTCCGCGAACTCGGCGCGCGGCGCACGTGGCTCGCGTTCGGCTGCGGCGCGGTGGTGATCCTGGGACAGAGCGGGCTCGGCTGGCTCGGGGGCCGCATGGCCGAGTGGTACGGCCAGCAGTCGCTGGCCTACCTGCTCGCGCACGTGGGCGAGGAGACGCTCGAGACGCTCGGGGCGGCGCTGTTCCTGACGCTCGCGCTCGACACCTTGCTCGCACGCGGCGGTCTGGTGGTGCGCCGGCGCGAACCGGCTACGCGCCCAGTCGCGCCTTGATCGCACGGGCGCGCGAGCGCGCCACGGGTAGTTCGGTGCGCGCGGCATCGTCGAGCTGCAGCCGCCACGTGCCCGCGAACCCGGGCCGCAGTGCGGCCGCATGGTCGAGGTTCGCGATCGCCGAGCGGTGCACGCGCGCGAACTTCGCGGGGTCCAGCCGCCGCTCCAGGTCGTCGAGCGTGTAGTTGATGTAGTGCCGCTCGCTCGCGGTGGCCGCGAACACCAGCTTGTCCTCGGCACCGAACCACAGCACGTCGGAGGCCTTGATGATGAGCTGCTTCTGCCCCACACGAACGGTGAAGCGCTCGAACCGCTCGATGGCCTCTGTGGCCGGAGCGTTACGCGCGGCCTCCATGCTGGCGAGCAGCTGCTGCATCTGGCGCGCCAGGTCGTCGGGGCGCGCGAGCGACGCGCGGGCGCGTTGGATGGCGCGCGCGAGCCGCTCGGTGCGGAACGGCTTCAGCAGGTAGTCGATCGCGCTCTCCTCGAACGCGCGCACGGCGTGCTGGTCGAACGCGGTGGCGAACACGATCGCGGGCCGGTGCGTGAGCCGCGGCAGCAGCGCGAAGCCGTCCTCGCCCGGCATCTGCACGTCCAGGAACAGCAGGTCGGGCCGCAGGGACTCCACGAGCACCAGCGCCTCGGCCACCGAGCCCGCTTCGCCCACCACTTCGATGCCGCCCAGTTCGCCGAGCATGCGGCGCAGCCTCGTGCGGGCCAGCGGCTCGTCGTCCACGAGCAGCGTGCGGATAGGGGCGCTCATGCGGCACTCCCGGTGAGCGGCAGCGTCACACGCACGCGCGTGCCGCGGCCTGGCGCGGTGTCGAGCTCGAACGCGTGGCCTTCGCCGCCGAGCCGCAACCGCTCACGCACGGACTCCAGCCCCACGCCATTGCCGTGCGCGCGGCCGCCCGGCACGAACCCCGGCCCATCGTCGGCGATGGTGGTGGTGAACGTGCGGCCGTTGGTATCGCGCGCCACATGAATGGTGACCGTGCCGCCCTCTTCGCGCGTGGCCACGGCGTAGCGCACCGCGTTCTCCACCAGCGGCTGGAACAACAGTCCCGGCACCAGCGTGTCCCCGAGCCCGGGTTCCACGCTCGTCTGCACGCGCAGACGCGGGCCGAACCGCACGCGTTCGATCTCGAGCCACGACTGCAGGAACTCCAGCTCCTCGCGCAGCTTGGTGTGCTCGCGCGCGCTGGCCGACAGGGCGTGGCGGAACACATCGGCAAGCCGCGTGGTCACGTCCTCCGCGGCCCTCGGGTTCTCGTGGATCAACGCCGCGATGGTGTTGAGCGTATTGAACAAGAAGTGCGGGTTCACCTGTGCGCGCAGGGCGCGCAACTCGGCGCGCGTGAGTTCGCCCTTCATGCGCTCCAGATCGACCGCACGGCTCACCGACTGGCGGTAGAACACGCGTGCATAGATGAGCCCGCCCACCAGCAGCGTGAACAACAGCGCGAACAGTCCCGAGACCACCACGGCCCTTGGGCTGCCGAGAAGACCCGGCATGAACGTGCGGTCCCCGATGAACGCGGCGAGGTACGAACCGCTCACCGAGACCGCGGAGTAGACCGCTGCGCCATACCACCACGGCATGCTCGTGCCATCGCTGCGCTTTCGAAGCCGCGGCATGATGAGGTGCTCGGCCAGCCCCATGGCGCCGCGGATCACGAACGCGAACAACGCCGAGACCTCATAGGCGGCCCGGTAGCTCTCGAGACTCGAGCCGTAGAGCGTGCCGAAGAACAGCGCGAACGGGATCGCCCACAGGAGCGGGGCCACGAGGATCTCGAACAACAGCCGGCGCGGGTCGCGCGGGGTGGGGCGATGCAGGTCGCTCATGGCCCTATTGCACCCGATTACGGCGTGCGGCGCCACGCGGGGCCGCCGAACGGTCGTTCCGGCGCGATGAACGGTCGATGCTACGGGGCCAGCCGGACGCGCTTCCAGCCGCGTGCCGCGCGCGTGTAGACCAACCGGTCATGCAGCCGGCTGCGCCGCCCCTGCCAGAACTCGATCACGCGCGGGACCACGCGGTAGCCGCCCCAGTGCGGCGGGCGTGGCACGGTCTGGCCCGCGAAGCGCTTCTCGACCCGCGCGATGCGCGCCTCGAGCGTGGCGCGTGTGGCGATGCTGCGGCTCTGCGGCGAGGCCCACGCGCCGATCTGCGCGCCCCGGGGTCGCAGCGCGAAGTAGGCGTCGGCCTCGGCGGCGCTCACCGGCACGACCTTGCCCTCGATGCGTACCTGCCGCGACAGCTCGGCCCAGAACAGCACCAGCGAGGCGTCGGGGTGGGCGGCCAGCTCGCGCGCCTTGGCGCTCGTGAGATTGGTGTAGAACGTGAAGCCCGCGCGCGTGGCGTCCTTCAAGAGCACCATGCGAGCGCGCGGCCGGCCGCGGCGATCGGCCGTGGCGAGCGTCATGGCGTTGGGCTCCAGGTTCCCGCTCTTCAACGCGGCACGCATCCAGTTCGCGAACAACGCGAACGGATCGGCGCTCGAGCGCGACTCCAGCAACACGCGCCCGGTGTAGTCACGACGGACCTTGGCGAGGGACATGCGTGAGACAGTAGCGCGGCGTGCAGGTGAGTGCACGCCGCGCTCGTCACGAGGTTCCGTCAGCGCAGCGAGGCAAACCTCTGCGTGAGCTGTCCTGCGGAGGTGCTTAACCGGAGCCAGTAGAGCCCAGGGGCCAGTCGGCCACCCGAGTCGGCATGGCCATCCCAGCGTGATTCGTGCGGCCCGGCCGGAAGGTCGGCATCCAACAGGTGGCGCACGACTCGACCTCCGGCGTCCAGCACGTCGAGCGTCGCGCGACCAGTCGTGGACAAGGTGAAGTGAACCCGTGCATCACCTTGCACGGGATTCGGCCTGGGAGGAGCCAAGGAAAAGCGCGGAGTGCCGGGCGTGACACCCGTGGTGGCGTCCGGCTGGAAGTGCGCGATCAGGGACATCGGGCGGTCCAACTGGAAGTGGATGAGCACCGAATCCGAGACGACATCTCCGGTCCAACCCTCGAAGGCATAGCCGGGGGCCGGATCCGCGAACGCGGTGATCGCGGTGCCGACGAGTTGAGACGTCCCGGGCGGATCGAAGCCCACGGTCCCGAGGCCCTCCGTCGAGACGCCAATGGATTTCATGTCCGGAACGAAGTGTGCCGTGATGGTGCTGGTCTGCGTCATGGCAAGCTCGAGCGGATTCAACGTCGACGAGACCGAGCCGGACCAGTGGTCGAAACGTTGGCGCGGTCCGGGGGGCGCCGTCAGAGTCACGGTCATCCCGGTGGCGTACCGGGTACGGAACGGTGTGGCCACTGCGGTGCCGGCCCCGTTCGCCAGGACGCTCAGCGCATGCGGAAAGGTCCCGCAGTTGTTCATGTGGATCTGGAGGTGTCCCGCCAAAGAGGCTGGTATCACGACGTCGACCCCGCCGTCGAGG
>JAIOPA010000488.1 GCA_021414165.1 Candidatus Eiseniibacteriota bacterium | reverse complement strand
CGCCGTCGGCGAGCGACTTGCCCGGCTTCATCTCGACATAGAACTCGAACAGGCCCGGCTCCAGGCCGGCGTTGTACGACGCGTTCGCCGACAGCGCGATCTGCTGGTCGTACACGAGCGCCTGGTGCAGGCGCGACGACTCGCCACCCGACAGCACCTGCGACAGCACGTCGAGCGCCCAGTGATCGTTGCTCGCGATGCCCGGGGCCTTGTAGCCCACATTGAACGACACCGTCTCGGCCGGGTAACGCACCTCGATGCGGCGCTCGCCCTTCTGATCCGGCTCGCTGTTCACGGGCGCGGCAGGCGGCGTCTGCTTGGGGATCGAACCGAAGTAGTGCGCGATGCGCGCCTTGGCCTCGGCCGACTGGAAGTCACCCACCAACACGAGGATGCAGTTGTTGGGCGCGTAGTAGGTGCGGAAGTACTCCATCATCTCGTCGCGCGTGATGCGCTCGAGGTCCTTCATCCAGCCCACGACCGGCCAACCGTACGGCGAGGCCTGGAACGCGGTGGAGTACAGCGCCTCGTCGAGCAGGCCCGGCACCGAGTTGTCGGTGCGGAAGCGGCGCTCTTCGCGCACGACCTCGACCTCGCTCTTCAAGAGCTCGGGAAGCATCGACAGTTCGCGCATGCGATCGGCGTCCAGCTCGAGCATCTTGTCGAGCGCGTCCTTGCCGCCTTCTTCGTAGTAGGCGGTCATGTCGCGGCTCGTGAACGCGTTCGAGTACGCACCGCGCGATTCGAGCTGGCGGTCGTATTCCTTGGGCGGCACGTTCTTGGAGCCGTTGAACATCATGTGCTCGAAGAAGTGCGAGAGCCCGGTGATGCCCTGGCGCTCGTTGCGCGAGCCGACCTTGTACCACTGCCAGAAGCACACGACGGGCACGGTGTGATCCTCGTGCAGGATCACGGTGAGACCGTTGTCGAGCGTGTAGCGCTCAACGGGATACATCGACGGCGACAACGCGGGCGCAGGCGCAGCGGCCTTGCCGGGGCGCGCAGCAGCCGCGTGCGTGGGGGTGGCCGCGATCAACAGCAGCGCGAGCCAGGACCAACGGGACATGCGTCCTCCTTAGGGCTGGGACGGCGGAACGGGAACGGGATGCCGT
>JAIOPA010000408.1 GCA_021414165.1 Candidatus Eiseniibacteriota bacterium | reverse complement strand
CCTCGCCAAGGTGCTGGAACTGCCCACGCAGCGCATCCGCGTGATCCAGCCCGTGGTGGGCGGTGCGTTCGGTGGCAAGAGCGAGCCGTTCTCGCTGGAGTTCTGCGCGGCCAAGCTCAGCATGATCACCGGCCGCCCGGTGAAGATCCTGTACACGCGCGAAGAGGTGTTCTACGCGCACCGTGGCCGGCATCCCATGCGACTCCAGTACCGCACGGGTATCACGCGCGACGGCATGCTCACCGCCACCGACGCCAAGGTGCAGATCGATGGCGGCGCGTACTCCAGCTTCGGTCTGGTGACCACGTACTACTCGGGCCAGCTGCTCACCGCGCCGTACTCCATGCCGGCTTATCGGTTCGATTCGACGCGCGTGTTCACCAACAAGCCGTGCTGCGGCCCCAAGCGCGGTCACGGTTCGGTGCAGCCGCGCTTCGCGTTCGAGTGCCAGCTCGACAAGATGGCCGAGGCCATTGGCATGGACCCGATCGACGTGCGGCGCAAGAACTTCATCGGCGAGAACACGCGCACGGTGAACGGCATGCGCGTCACGTCGAACGGCTTCATGCAGTGCCTGGACGCTGTGCAGAAGGCGTCGGGCTGGAACGAGCGCTGGCGCAAGCTGCCCTATGGCCGCGGGCTCGGCGTGGCCGGCAGCATGTACATCTCGGGCACCAACTACTGCATCTATCCCAACGAGATGCCGCAGTCGGCGGTGCAGTTGAAGCTCGATCGCTCGGGCCGCGCCACGGTGTTCTGCGGCGTGTCCGACATCGGCCAGGGCGCCGACTCCATGCTGGCGACGATCGTGTGCGAAGAGCTGGGCCTAGGCATCCGCGATGTGCGAGTGGTGGCGGCCGACACCGACCTCACGCCGGTCGACCTGGGTAGCTACTCGAGCCGCGAGACGTTCATGTGCGGCAACGCGTGTCTCGATGCCGCGAAGCAGCTGCGCGAGAAGATCGCGTCCACGCTGGCCGAGCTGTGGGGCGTGCACAAGGGCGAGATCGTGCTGGCACACGGCATGGCCGTGGCCACCAGCGATCCGAAGGCCTATGCGATGAGCGTGAAGGACGCGTTCCAGGCCGCCGAGGCGCGCCACGGCACGCTGGGCTCGGTGGGCTGGTACCAGAGCCCCAAGCTGGGCGGTGACTATCGCGGCGGCACCATTGGCGCCTCGCCGGCCTACTCGTTCACGGCGCACATCGCCGAGGTCGAGGCCGATCCCGAGACCGGGTTCGTGCGCGTGCACAAGATCTGGGTCGCGCACGATTGCGGCCGCGCGTTATCGCCGGTGGCGGTCGAGGGGCAGATGGAAGGCAGCGCGTACATGGGCTTCGGTGAAGCACTCATGGAGACGCAGACCTACAAGCCCGCGGCCGTGGGGCACGGGCCCGGCATCCACCATGGCCCGAGCCTGCTGGACTACCGCATGCCCACGTCGCTCGACACGCCCGATCTGCAGGCGTTCATCGTGGAGAGCATCGATCCCGAGGGGCCCTACGGCGCCAAGGAAGCGGGTGAGGGGCCGCTGCACCCGAGCGTGCCGGCCATCGCCAACGCGATCCACGACGCGCTCGGCATCCGCTGCAACGCGCTGCCGTTCTCGCCGCCGAGCGTGCTGCGCGCCCTGCGCGCCGGCGATGCGCGCGCGGCCTGGCAGCGTGCGCGCACCACGCTCGCGAGCAAGGGGGCGGCCGCATGCTGACCCTGCCGCGCTTCGAGTGGCTCGCACCCACCACGCTCGCCGAGGTGCTGGCGTTGCTGGCGGAATCGCCCGGCAAGTGCCTGCTCATCGCAGGTGGCACCGATGCCGTGCCGAACCTGAAGCACCGGCTGCACGAGCCCGAGCGTGTCATCTCGCTCGCGCGCGTGGCCGAGTTGCGTGGCGTGCGCGAGGACGCCGATGGCCTGCAGTTGGGCGCGCTCACCACGCTCAGCGCACTCACGCGCGAGCCGCTCGTGCGCGCGCACTACCCGGCCATCGCCACGGCGGCCTCGCTCGTGGCCTCGCCGCAGATCCGCAACATGGGCACGCTGGGCGGCAACCTGTGCCTGGACACGCGCTGCACGTACTACAACCAGACCTTCTTCTGGCGCGAGGCGCTGGGCTTCTGCCTTAAGAAAGATGGCGTGCGTTGCCACGTGGTGCCGCAGGGTCGCCGGTGTGTGGCCGCGCACTCGAGCGACGTGGCGCCC
>JAIOPA010000087.1 GCA_021414165.1 Candidatus Eiseniibacteriota bacterium | reverse complement strand
GGCGTCGTTCAACAGACCCTTGCCACGCAGCCACGTGCCGTAGCGCGTGACGGGGTCCTTCTTCTCCAACGTCTTCACCAGCTCGCTATCGCGGTAACGCGTCGGATCGTCGCTCGAGGAGTGGCCACCCATGCGGAACGTGACCGACTCGATGAACGTGGGCCCATCGCCGCGGCGCGCGGCGTCCACCGCTTCCTGCTGTGCGGCGATCACTGCCAGCAGGTCATTGCCATCGACGCGCACACCCTTCATGCCGTACGCCACCGCCTTGATCGCGATGCTGCTCGACACGGTCTGCGCCGAGAGCGGCACCGAGATGGCCCACTGGTTGTTCTGGCAGAAGAACACCGCGGGCACCTTCCACACCGCCGCGAAGTTCATGGCCGCGTGGAAGTCGCCGATGCTCGTGCCGCCATCGCCGATGTAGCCCACGCACACCGTGTCGTGCTTCAAGAGCTTGGCCGCATACGCCGCGCCCATGGCGTGCGGCAACTGCGTGCCGATCACGCTCGACCACGCCACGGAGTTCACCTTGCGGTCCGAGAAGTGCATGGGCATCTGGCGGCCCTGCAGCACGTCGCCGCTGTTGCCGATCAACTGGCAGATGAGTTCCTGCACGCTGGTGCCGCGCCACAGGCACACGCCCGTCTCGCGCAGGGCGTGGAACACCCAGTCGCCCTTCTTCAGGGGGTACGCCGAGCCCGTCACGCTGGCTTCCTGGCCTGTGGCCATGCCGTAGAAGCCGATACGGCCCTGGCGCTGCAGCGACAACATGCGCGTATCGAGCAGCCGCATCTTGAGCATGTGGCGGTAGAGCGCGCGCAGCGAATCATCGGGGATCGCCGGGGCCTCGGCAATCTGATTGCCCTCGTCGTCAAGGACGCGGCGGAGCGTCTCGTCCACGGTCACGACAGGTCTCCTTCGTCGAGCCAGCCGGCGGGCGTCTGCAGGCGCTCGATGAGTGCGTACAGGAAGTCGGCGCCGACCGCGCCATCGACGACGCGGTGGTCCAACGACAGCGACAGGTTGCCGAGGTCACGCGCCACGATCTGGCCGTGCACGACCGCGGGCTTCTTGGTGATCGAGTGCACGCCGAGGATCGCGACCTGCGGGTGGTGCAGGATCGGCGTGGCGAGCACGCCGCCCTTGGCACCCGTGCTGGTCACGGTGAACGTGCCGCCCTGCAGTTCCTCGAGCTTGAGCTTGTGATCACGCGCGGCGGCCGCGAGCCGGTCGATCTCACGCGCGAGCGCGAACAGGCCCAGCCGGTCGGCGTCATGCACGATGGGCACCGTGAGCCCTTCGTCGGTGTTGGTCGCGAGCCCGATGTGGAAGCGCTTCTTGAGCACGATCTCGTGCGCGGCATCGTCGAGCGCGCTGTTGAGCAGCGGGAACTCGCGCAGCACCATCGGCAGTGCGCGGAACAGATACGCGAGGTACGTGAGCTTGATGCCCGCGGCCTGGGCGCGCGTGCTGGCCTGCGCACGGTGCTCCACGAGCGCGGTGAAGTCGCACTCGGCCACGAACGTGAACTGCGCCGCGGTCGAGAGCGAGCGGCGCATGTGCTCGGCGATCTTGCGGCGCAGACCACGCAGCGGCTGGCGCGTCTCGTCGGCGTTCGCCGTCGCGGCGGCGCTTGCAGCAGCCGCGGCGGGAGCCGAGCCACCGGCGGCGCTCTTCACGTCGTCGGCCGTGATGCGCCCGCCCGGGCCCGAGCCCGTGAGGGATTCGAGCGCCACGCCGAGTTCCTTGGCGAGCGCACGCACGGCCGGGGTGGCCTCGACGCGCGCGCCTGCCGGAGCCGCCGGTGCGGTAGCGGCCGGGGTGCTCGCCGGGGCCGCGGCACTGGTGCCGCCATGCGCGGGGGCGGCAACGGGCGCAGCGGCGCCGCCCGCGACCGCGATGCTGATGATCGTGGTGCCGACCGGGACCATGGCGCCTTCCTCGGCGTGCAGCGCGGCGATCGTGCCGGTGCGCGGCGAGGGGATCTCCACGCTCGCCTTATCGGTCATGACCTCGACCAGCGGCTGATCCTCCTTCACGGCATCGCCCACCTTCACGAGCCAGCGGACGATCTCACCTTCGGCAACGCCTTCACCGATATCGGGCAGCTTCACATCGTAGTTCGACATGCCATCACTCCACGAAGTGGAACCGGCCGATCAGGTGCTCGGCGCGGTGGGTGCGTTCGCCACGCTCGTTGAGCGCGGCATACTCGTCGGCGAAGTCGCGGATGAGGTGATCGAACGACGTCTCGCTCATCCAGCGGTCCGAGATGATGTAGCGCAGCGGGTCGCGCACGTCGCGCATGAGCGTGGTGCTCACGAACCCGGGGCTCTTCTTCAAGAGGTCGACCCATTCGCCGTCGGGGCGGTACAACGCCTCGAACTCCTCGACGCGATCCGGGCGCACCATGTATTCCCACACGATCAGCAGCATGGTCAGTAGCTCATGACGTGCTCGATGGCCGTGAACACGCGCTTGGCATCGGGCAGGTAGGTGTGTTCGAGCGTGTACGGGAACGGCGTGTCGTAACCGGTCACGCGCAGCACGGGCGCCAGCAGCGACGTGAGCGCCTGCTCGGCGAGCAGCGCCGACAACTCGGCGCCGTAACCGCAGGTGCGAGGGGCTTCGTGCACGATGACCGCGCGGCC
>JAIOPA010000407.1 GCA_021414165.1 Candidatus Eiseniibacteriota bacterium | reverse complement strand
CTGCACGGCACCGCGCTGGTCCTCCTGCCCCAACTCACCCGACGCGAACGCCGCACCGCCAAAGCCACTCTCGTCGGTCGGCTTACCGATCAGGACGAACGCCCACGGCCCCGGGCCCTCGGGCACGCGGCTGCGGATCACGCCGTTCGCGGGCCCGATGCCGACCGCCATGGCGTTCACGAGGCAGTTGGTGTCATAGCCCGCATCGAACACCGTGTCGCCGCCCAGGTTCGGCACGCCGAGCGCATTGCCGTAGGACGCCACGCCCTCGACCACGCCGCGCAGCACGTCGCGCGCATGCACGCCCGAATGCGGGTCACCGAAGCGCAGACTGTCGAGCGCGCCCACGACCTCGGCGCCCATGCACACGATGTCGCGCACGATGCCACCCACGCCCGTCGCCGCGCCCTCGACCGGCAGCACCTGGCTCGGGTGGTTGTGGCTCTCGTGGCCCAGCACGAGCACGAGGTCATCGCACGGTGCCGGCAGCGACACCACGCCGGCGTCCTCGCCGGGCCCGATCACGACCTGCGGCGCCTGCGTGGGCAGCCGCTTGAGCAGATGCCGCGTGCTCTTGTACGAGCAGTGCTCGCTCCACAGGATGCCGAATAGCACCGCCTCGGCCCAACGCGGTGCGCGCCCGAGCAACTTCGTGAGCAGCACCACCTCCTCGGCATCCAACGACACGCCGCGGCGCTTGAGCGCGCTCGAGACGGCCGCCGGATCGGCGAGTTCGGCTTCGGTCCAGGCCGGGGTACTGGCAGCGGTCAACGTCATCCGCGGGGCTCCTCGGCGCGCGCGAAGATCGTGTCGACGCTGCGCAGGTGATGGGACAGTTCGAAGCAGGACGCCAACCGCTCGGCATCGAGCCGCTCGGTCACCACGGGATCCGCCGCGAGCGCATCGCGGAACGGCTTGCCGCCGTCGGCCGCAGCGAGCGCGTGGCGCTGCACCACACGGTACGCCTCATCGCGCGCGAGGCCCGACGCCGTGAGCGCCAGCAGCACGCGCTGCGAATGCACGAGGCCGCCACCGGCCTCGAGGTTCGCGAGCATGCGGGCCTCATGCACCACCAGGCCCTCGAGCACGCCGGCCAGGTCATGCGCCATGAAGTGCGTGAGTTGGAACGCATCCGGCAGGATCACGCGTTCGACCGACGAATGGCTGATGTCGCGCTCGTGCCACAGCGGCTGGTTCTCGAGTGCGGCCACCGCGTAGCCGCGCAGCAACCGCGCGAGCCCCGAGACGCGCTCGCAGCGCACCGGATTGCGCTTGTGCGGCATGGCCGACGAACCCTTCTGCTTCTCGCGGAACGGCTCCTCGGCCTCGCGCACCTCGGTGCGCATGAGATGCCGGATCTCGGTGGCGATCTTGTCCATGGTGCCACCCAGCACCGCGATGCTGCAGAGCAATGCGGCGTGCCGGTCGCGCTGCACGACCTGGTTGGCGACCGGCTCGGCATCGAGCCCGAGCGACTCCAACGCGAGCGTCTCCAACTCGGCATCGAGATGTGCGAGCGTGCCCATGGCGCCCGAGTACTTGCCGACCGCGCAGCCCTCGAGTCCGGCCTGCAGCCGGTCGAGCCCACGGCCCAGTTCCTCGGACCACAACAGCACCTTGAGCCCGAACGTGATCGGCTCGCCGTGCACGCCGTGCGAGCGGCCCACCATGGGCGTGCGGCGATGGCGCTGCGCCAACGTCCAGGCCGCGCGGCGCAGGCGGCCCACCTCGCCCACGAGCACGCGGCCGGCGTCCTGGATCTGGCAGGCCAGCGCGGTATCGACCAGGTCCGACGAGGTCATGCCGGTATGCAGATGGCGCGCGTCGTCGCCCGCGGTCTCCGAGACCATGCTCAGGAACGCGATCACATCGTGATGCACCTCGGCCTCGATCTCGAGCATGCGCGCGACATCGATGCGCGCACGCGAACGGATCCGCGCCACGGTGCCCGCGGGCACCTCGCCGCGCTGCTCACGCACGAGCGTGGCGGCCAGCTCCACGTCGAGCCACAGTGCCAACCGGCGGTCATCGCTCCAGACCGCAGCCATCTCGGGTCTCACATAGCGTTCGATCATCTCAGCGCGGTGCCTCCTCGAGCGTCACCTGGACCGTACGGAGCTTGCCGTCGCGCTCGACCTCGAGCGTGAGTTGGTCCCCGACCTGCGCGCCGTAGATGCTGCTCTGCGCGTCCTCCACATCGTTCGTCACACGGCCGTTCACCTTGCGGATGCGGTCGAGCGGACGCAGTCCGGCGCGATCGGCAGGGCCGCCGCGATCGATCCCCGAGACCACGAGGCCGCCGGCCTCGGCCCAACCCAGCCGGCGCGCGATGCCCTCGGTGACCAACTGCACGGTCATGCCGGGCCACGCCACGCGCACGCGGCCATAGCGCGCGACCTCGGCCAGCACGCGCTTGGCCAGGTTGATCGGGATCGCGAAGCCCAGCCCGATCGAGCCACCGCCGCTCGTGAAGATGAACGCGTTGATGCCGATCACCTGGCCGTCGGCGTTGACCAGCGCACCGCCGGAGTTGCCGGGATTGATCGCGGCATCGGTCTGGATCATGTTCTTGTACATGCCCGATGGCGTGGCCTCGGCCTTGATGTCGCGCCGCGTGGCACTGACCACGCTGGCCGTGACCGTGGGCTGCGAATCCGAGATGAGATACCCGAACGGATTGCCGATCGCGATCGCCCACTCCCCCACCACGAGCGAGTCGCTGTTGCCCAACGGGGCCACCGGCAGCTTGTCGCCCTCGATCTTGAGCACCGCGAGGTCGTAGATGGGCGAATCCCCGAGCAGTCGCGCCTCAAAATGCCGGCCGTCGGGCAGGTTGACCTTGATCTCATCGGCATTGCGGATCACATGCGAGTTCGTGACCACCACCCCACTGCCGTCCACGATGACACCCGAGCCCAACCCCGGCACCTTCTCCTGGTACACGCTCGGCGGGAAGAAGCGGTCGAAGAACTCGTCTCGCATGCCGAGCCCGCCGAACGGATCGGCACGCACGGTGCGCGTGGTGACCACGCTCACCGTGACGACCGCCGGGCTCACGCGCTGTGCCGCGGTCACGATGGCGCTGCGGCGTGACTCGGGCAGCGAGGACGCCGACAACTTGCCTGTCCCCCGCGGCCCGCTGCGCAGCACGCCAGCCGTGACCATGACGCCCAACAGGATCCCGCATCCGAACAACACGGTCGGCCACCAGCGTTTCATGCGACCTCCCCGGGGGCGGCCCATGGCACGGGCTCCCCTTCGTAATAGACCTCTTCCAGCGACAGCCCCTTGGGCGGCACGGTCTGCCCGGCGCGCCGGCGATCGCGCGACTCGAGCACCGCACGCATGTGCGCCGCCGGGTCGGCCTGCTTCGCGGCCGCGAACGCGGTGCCCACGAGATTGCGGACCATGTGATACAGGAAGTGATGCGCGATCACATCGAATGCGTAGCCACCCTCGGCCTCGCGCCAACGCGCCAGATGCAACCCGAACACCGGATCGGCCGATTCGCTGCCGGTCGACGCGAACGCCGAGTAATCCTGCACGCCCCGGAGTGGCGTGCACGCCTGCTGCAGCAACTCGAGCGGTGGCGCCGACAGCGGCGTCCACGACGTGCGGTCGCGCAACAGATCGGGCCGGGTGAGCACGCGGTATTCGTAGCGCCGGCCGATCGCGGAGTGGCGCGCGTGGAACCGCGGCGCGGCCTCGACCGCGTCCATGATGCGCATGTCGGCGGGAAGTAACGGATTCACGACGTGCGGCAGCGCACGCGCCGGCATGGTCGTGTCGTGCACGAACGACGACACCTGACCGCGCGCATGCACGCCGGTATCGGTCCGGCCCGCTCCCGCCGTCTTGATGACGCCACCCAACGCCCGCGACAATGCCGCCTCCAGTTCACCCTGCACCGTGCGCACATCGGGCTGCTTCTGCCAGCCGAAGAACGCGGTGCCGTCGTACGCCACCGTCAATCGGAACGTGCGTGCGTCACTCACCGCGTCGTGGCCGCACCCGCCGCGATCCGCTCGGCGATCTGCACGGCGTTCAACGCGGCGCCCTTCCGGAGATTGTCCGAGGCAAGGAACCACACCAGCGCGTTCGCATCGGACGGATCGCGCCGCGTGCGCCCCACCAGCACGTCGTCGAGGCCCGCGGCCTCGAGCGGCGTCGGGTAGCGCTCGGTGGCCGGATCGTCGACCACGCGCACGCCGGGCGCGCGCCGCCAGGCCGCGCGGGCGTCCTCGGGCTCGAGCGGACGGTCGAACGTGGCCACGACCGCAGCCGAGTGCCCGACGCGCACCGGCACGCGCACGCTCGTGGGCGTGACGGCCAGCGCCGGCAGGTCGAGCATGCGGCGCGTCTCGTTGATGATCTTGCGCTCCTCGCCCGTCCAACCCTCGGCGTCGAACTTGTCGATGTGCGGCAGCACGTTGTACGCGAACGCCGGCCGGCCATCGGTCCGCGGCGGTGGCGGACCATCGAGCCCGGCACGCACGCCACGCTCGAGTTCATCCAGCGCCTCGGCGCCCGCGCCGGAGACCGACTGATAGCTCGACACCACGACCTTCTGCAGCGTCGCGAGTGCGCGCAGCGGCTGCAGCGTCATGACGAGCGGGATCGCCACACAGTTGGCGTTCGCGATGAGCGTGGGCCGGCGCTCGAGCTCGGCACCGTTCACCTCGGGCACCACGAGCGGCACGTTCGGTTCCATGCGGAACGCGCTCGAGTTGTCGACCACGACCGCCCCGGCGGCCTGGGCGATGGGCGCCCACTGGCGCGACAACTCGGCCGATGTGGCGAACAACGCGATCGAGACCCCATCGAATGCGCGCTCGGAGACCGGCTGCACGGCGACGTCGCGATCGCGGAAACGCACGACGCGGTCAGCCGAACGCTCGCTGGCGAGCAGGCGCAGGTCATCGAGCGGGAACGCTCGCTGCTCGAGGATCGACAGCATGGTCCGTCCGACCATGCCGGTGGCGCCAAGGATGGCGACCGTACGACTCACGCTTGACCCCCGGTTCTCCGCGTCTCGGCGCGGATAGGTCCTTGGAGTTCCGGCGGAACCGGCGACACAGGAAGGATCACTCCGTCGTGGAACGCGCGGTGGCTCGGTGGAAAGCGTGAATCTAGCCGCGCCGCTGCGGCGCGTCAAAGTTCAGGTGCGCCGCTGGCGCCACGTTCAGGTGCGCCGCAAGCGCCACGTTCAGGCGCGGTCGCGCCGCACGCGCCACGGGGCCCACACCAGCACGGCGGCCAACACCAGTGCGAGCCGCGCGCACCAGTCGCCGAATCGCGTCCAGGGCGTGAGTGCACCCGCCGCGGGCAGCGGGGCCACGAGCACGCGCGGCTCGAACACCGGCAACACGGCGGTGATCACCCCATAGGCGTCGATCATCTGGGTGAGGCCCGTGTTCGCACAGCGCGCGATCGGCACCCGGTTCTCGACCGCACGGAACGGTGCCATGGCGGCGTGCTGCACGAGCGCAGCACCATTGCCGAACCACTCGTCGTTCGTGATGTTGACGAGCAACCGTGATCCGGCGCGCACATCGGCGCGGGCGAGCTCGGGGAAGATCGACTCGAAGCAGATGAGCATGCTCATCGGGCGGCCCCCGGGTCCCGGGAAGAGCACGG
>JAIOPA010000504.1 GCA_021414165.1 Candidatus Eiseniibacteriota bacterium | reverse complement strand
AT
This sequence comes from Candidatus Eiseniibacteriota bacterium, assembly GCA_021414165.1. Taxonomy (GTDB): domain Bacteria; phylum Eisenbacteria; class RBG-16-71-46; order RBG-16-71-46; family RBG-16-71-46; genus JAIOPA01. The sequence continues at coordinate 2,139 of JAIOPA010000504.1, read as the reverse complement.
GACGCGCACGTACGAGGCCGACGCCGTGCTCATGCGCATCGGCGTGTTGGACTTCACCGAGAGCCAGCTCATGAGTGCCGGCATGATCCTGTTCGGTTCGCTCATGATCCTGCGGCTGCGCCGCCAGGCCCCCACGGTCGCGACCCCGGCGAGTCCAGCGCCGTGACCGGCGAGCTGCGCCTCGCGGTGCTGGGTGACCCGCTGCGTTACACGCGGTCGCCGGACCTGCACCGTGCGGGCGCACTCGCGCTCGGTTACGCCTGTGAGTCGGTCGCCATCCGCACCGCCCCCGAGGAACTGCCCGCGACGCTCGCGCGTCTCGAGGCCGAGGGTTATGTGGGCTGCAATCTCACCATGCCGCACAAGGAGGCCGCGCTCGCGCTCGTACGCGAGGCCACGCCGGCCGCCAAGCGCGCCCGTTCGGTCAACACCATCTCGTTCCGGGGCTCGGGCCTGCACGGCGACACCACCGACGGCATCGGCTTCCTGGACCTGCTCGCTTCGCTCGATCGCACCCCCGCTCGTGATCCGGTCGTGTTGTTGGGCGCGGGCGGGTCGGCGCGCAGTCTGGCTGCGGCGCTGCTCGATGCGAGCGCACAGGTGAACGTGATCTCGCGCAGCGAGCCTGCGCCGGGACCGGCCTGGACCGGCAGTGCCTGGCACGCGTGGGGGAGTGGACCCGCGTTCGAGGCGATCGCGCAGGCCCGCGTGATCGTGAACTGCACGCCGCTCTCGGGCGACACGGCTCCGCTCGAACTGCAGCATGTGGCGCAGGGCAGCCTGCTCATCGATCTCACCTATGGCGAGTCACTCACGCCGTGGGTGGCGCAGGCGCGCTCGCGTGGGTTCGAGGCGGTCGATGGGCTGGGGCTGTTGGTGCATCAGGCCCGGCACTCGTTGTCGCGCTGGTTCGGCCGCGAGGTGCCGTTCGCGCCGCTCGCGGCCGCGGTCGGGTGGCCGCGCTGAGGCGCGGCACCGCCCCCCAGGCCACGCCACCCGCTACGTCGTCGTCACCGCTCGTCAAGCTCGCTCGTGTCTGCGGCACGCTGTGGCACGACGTGCTCGAGTTCGCACTGCCGCAGCGTTGTCCCGGCTGCGGTGCGCCCGCCGAGAACGCGCGCGTGTTGTGCGAGCGCTGCTGGGCACGCTTGCCCGCGCTCACCACGCCGGTGTGCGCACGCTGCCTGTTCGACGAACGCACGCCCGATGGCTGCACGCGGCATCCGCACGACCGCGTGCATGCCGCGTGGATCTACGATGAGCGCGTGGCGGCTCTGGTGCAGGCGTTCAAGTTCGGATCGCGCCCCGCGCTCGCGCCTGTGCTGGCACCGGCCATGGCCGCCGCACTCGCGCGCGCGCCGCGGCCCACGGTGGTGACCGGTGTGCCGCTGCACGCGGCGCGGCGTCGTGAGCGTGGCTACGATCAGGCGGCCTGCCTGGCCGCCGCGCTCGCACGCGAACTCGGCGTGCCCTATGCAGAAGGCGTGCTGGTCCGCGCGCGAGCCACCGTGGCGCAGAGCGGGCTGGGACCCGAGGCGCGCCGCCGCAACCTGCGCGCCGCGTTCCGGCTGGCGGAGCCGCGCTGGGTGGCGGGGCACGACGTGCTGGTGGTGGACGACGTGCTCACGACCGGCGCCACGCTGCTCGAGGCCATGGCCACCGTGCGCTCGGCCGGTCCGGGCACACGCACGCGGGCGGCCGTGGTGGGGTGGGCCTCGTAGGCCGCCCGAGAATCGTGAATCAGAACGGCCCGGGCCGCATCGGACAGGGCCGCCCGGCCCGCCCCGGGCGCGGCCGCCGCGCGCCTACCCGGCCCCCGGCCCCGGCTGATAAAGTGTCCGGCCCCTCCAACCCTCGTGTCCCCGGGAGCCCATGTCCCATCTTCATATCCCCGACGGCATCCTGCCGTCCGTGCTCTGGATCAGCGGCCTGCTGCTCACCGCACTGCTGCTGTTCTGGACCTCGCGCGCCTCGAACGCCGTGGGTCCGCAGCTCATCGCGTTCCAGAGCGCGCTCGGCGGCATCATGCTGGCCGTCATGGCGCTGCCGATCCCGATCACCGCGTTCGACTACTGCATGACGCTCGCGGGGCCGGTGGGTGTGCTGCTGGGACCGGCCGCCGCGTTCCAGGTGAGCTTC
>JAIOPA010000503.1 GCA_021414165.1 Candidatus Eiseniibacteriota bacterium | reverse complement strand
GGTGTACGAGATCCCGCTGCAGGCCGGCATGAGCATCGGCGTGCTGCTGATCTGCGTCGAGCTGCTCATGATGCTCGCGATCCTGCTGTGGGTGCCTGCCGACCAGGCCGGTGCCTGCTTCCTCGGCTTCGCGATCGGCGAGTCGCTCGGCGCCTCGGCGCTGCGTATCGCCGGCGGTATCTTCACGAAGATCGCCGACATCGGCTCCGACCTCATGAAGGTCGTGTTCAAGATCAAGGAAGACGATCCGCGTAACCCGGGCGTCATCGCCGACTGCACGGGCGACAATGCCGGTGACTCGGTCGGCCCCACGGCCGACGGCTTCGAGACCTACGGCGTCACGGGCGTCGCGCTCATCTCGTTCATCGCGCTCGCCGTGATGCCCGAGCACAAGGCCACGTTCCTCGTGTGGATCTTCGTGATGCGCGTGCTCATGATCCTCACGTCGATCATCGCGTACATGGGCAACGCCGCCGTCGCGCGCGCCCAGAACGCGGGCAAGGACAAGATCGACTTCGAGGCTCCGCTCACCAGCCTCGTGTGGGTCTGCTCGATCCTCTCGATCCTCGTGACGTTCGGCGCGTCGTGGTACCTGCTCCCCGAGGCCCAGTTCGGTGGCCTCTGGAAGACGCTCTCGATCATCATCTCGTGCGGCACCATCGCCGCGGCGGTGATCCCCGAGTTCACGAAGGTGTTCACGAGCGCGCACTCCCGTCACGTCCAGGAGGTCGTTGCGGCCTCCAAGGAAGGCGGCGCCTCGCTCAACATCCTCTCGGGCCTCGTGGCCGGCAACTTCTCGGTGTTCTGGAAGGCGCTCACGCTCGCGGTCCTGCTGTTCCTGTCGTTCAAGTTCTCCGGCCCCATCAACGCGTACCTGAACCCGGACATGCCGTATGGCGCCGTGTTCGCGTTCGGTCTGGTGGCGTTCGGTCTGCTTGGCATGGGTCCGGTCACGATCGCGGTCGACTCGTACGGCCCGGTCACGGATAACGCCCAGTCGATCTTCGAGCTGTCGCAGGTCGAGACGACGCCGGGTGCTGCCGCCGAGATCGAGAAGCAGTTCGGCTTCAAGCCCGACTTCGAGAAGGGCAAGCACTACCTCGAGGACAACGACGGCGCCGGCAACACGTTCAAGGCGACGGCGAAGCCGGTGCTCATCGCGACGGCTGTGGCCGGTGCGACGACCATGCTGTTCTCGATCATCCTCACGCTCCAGAAGCACTACGGTCTCGATGCCACCGGCGCGCAGGTCTTCAAGCTCGACCTGCTCGATCCGTACGTCCTGCTCGGCCTGCTCATGGGCGGTGGCACGGTGTACTGGTTCACGGGCGCGTCGATCCAGGCCGTCACGACCGGCGCCTACCGCGCGGTCGAGTACATCAAGAAGAACATCAAGCTCGACTCGGCCGAGGCTGCCAGCATCGAGACCTCGCGCACGGTCGTGCGTATCTGCACCGAGTACGCGCAGGCGGGCATGTTCAACATCTTCATGGTCATCTTCTGCCTGACCATCGCCTATGCGTTCTTCAACCCGGTGTTCTTCATCGCCTACCTCGTCAGCATCGCCGTCGTGGGCCTGTTCCAGGCCATCTACATGGCGAATGCCGGCGGCGCATGGGACAACGCCAAGAAGGTCGTCGAGGTCGAGCTGCACGCCAAGGGCACCGACCTACACGATGCGTCCATCGTCGGCGACACGGTCGGCGACCCGTACAAGGACACCTCGTCGGTCGCGCTGAACCCGATCATCAAGTTCACGACGCTGTTCGGCCTGCTGGCGGTCGAGATGGCGGTGGCGAACCCGGGCATCGTGGTCCCGGTCGCCACGGTGTTCATGCTGATCGCGCTGTTCTTCGTGTACCGCTCGTTCTACGGGATGCGCATCGCGTCGAAGTAGGCCGAGGCCGTCCCCGCAGTTCCCGAAGCCCCCGTCCGGTCCGCCGGAAGGGGGCTTCGGCATGGCGGCCGGGAGTCGCGGCAACTGACTTGAAGTCCGGCGGGATACCGTTTGCCGGACAAGGACTTGCGCGTCTTGAGTTTGTCGAGGGGGGCGGTCCTGGCCGCAGTCACGTGGCGGCGGCCGGGGCTAGCGCCCCTCGGAGTGGGCTTCACGCCGCGCTGGTCTGCATGGGGCCGCCGCTCGGCCCTGCTTCCTCCCGCGCTCGTCGGTGCACGAAAA
>JAIOPA010000502.1 GCA_021414165.1 Candidatus Eiseniibacteriota bacterium | reverse complement strand
TGGTGGGAGGGCTTCGATCCGTACTACGCCAACTGCAGCGTCATCGACTTCCGCGTGAACTGGGGTTGGGCGTGGGGTCCGCAGTGCTGGTCGTCGCACACGCCGTACTACTACTACGTCGTGCGCAGCGACTGCCCGCCGCGCTACCAGCCGTGGTACGACAACCGCACGCGGCTGTCGTCGTGGGATGGTTGGAATCGCTGGGGCGAGCTGTGGGGCGGCCAGTTGCGCCGCTACAAGCCCACGCCTGCGCCGGTCGGCTACGTGCCGCCGCCGCAGCCGGGCCAGGTCTGGCGCGAGGGCCGCACGCCTCCGGGCTATCTGCCGCCGGACGTGCGCCGTCAGTCGGGCACGCCGGGCTCCACGCCGGCCGGTTGGCTCGCGCGTGACCGTGGCGATGGCAAGCCGGTGTGGCGCGACGGTCCGCGTCAGCGTCCCGATGCGCCGCCGCCGGGCAATGGCCGTGGCAACGACTCGCCGCCCAGTGGCACGCGTGGCGATCAGCCGCGCTGGCGCGAGTGGAAGCGTGGCGACAACCCGCCGCCCTCGGGTGGCAACGGGGGCTCGTCCGAGGAGTCGCGACCGCGTTGGCGCGGTGGCGACAAGCCGAGCGATCCGCCCGCGGGTGGTGGCAGCGGTGGCTCGTCGGATTCCGACCGTCCGCGTTGGCGCCGTGGCGATGATTCTCCGCCGCCGGCCCCCAAGCGTCAGGACCCGCCGCCGGCCCCGCGTCACGACCCGCCTCGGCAGGACCCGCCGCGCCAGGATCCGCCTCGGGTGGACCCGCCGCGTAACGACAACCCGCCCGTGTGGCGGCAGCCTCCGTCGTCCCCGCCGCCGTCCCCGAAGTTCGAACCGGGCCGTGGCAAGGGGGGTAAGGGGTAGGGCGCCAGCCCGACCTGCAGTAGGCGCCCCGCCGCGCCGATGCTCTATAGTGTGTCGCCTACGCTCGGGCGACGGCCGCCGCTCACCGGCAGCCGTCGCCCGGTCGCTTCCAACGACCGCAACCGGAGGTTCTGTTGAAGCTCGCTCGCGTGTCCGTGTCCGTGTTCGTTGCGCTGGCCTTGGCGGCCACCGCACATGCGGGGCAGAGTGGCTTCGCGTTCCTCGAGGTGCCCGCCGGCGCACGCGCCGCGGCACTGGGCGGCGCTTACGGATCGGTCGCGCGCGGCGCCGAGGCGGCGTTCTGGAACCCGGCGGGGCTCGCCGACTTCACCGGCACGCAGCTCACCGCCACGCACACCGAGACGTACGAGAACCTGCGTCACGAGCAGGTCGCCGTGGCCGGCCGCATGTTCGGCGGCGGGCTCGCGGCCTCCATGCGCGCCATGTACTCCGAGCCCATCGCCGAGCGCGACGATCTGGGCAACATCGTGGGCTCGTTCGGCTCGCACGACCTGGAGTTCCTGCTGGGCTACGGCCGCACGCTGGCGGGTGGCATGAGCATCGGCTTCACCGCACAGACGGTTCGTGAGCGCATCGCCGATCTCGCCGCCGGTTCGTGGGCGGTGGGCGCGGGTGCGGCCATGAACGTGAAGGCACTGGCCAACGCGCGCGCCAGCGTGAGCGTGCATCAGGTGGGACCTGCGGCGCACTACACGATCGATGGCGTGCAGGGCCAGTCCGTGCCGCTGCCCATGGCGGCCTCGACCGGGCTCGCGTTCGCGCGCCCGGTACGCGGACTCACGGGCCTTCTGGCACTCGAGGCGCGCGCCACGCGTGGCCGCGCGGGCGTGTTCGCGGTCGGCACCGAGCTGGATTCGCCGGTGGGCGCTGCGCTGCGCTTCGGCTACCGGCATGGCGATGACAACGTGTCGTGGAGCGCGGGCGCGGGTTGGCGCACGGGCAACCTGCACGTGGACTACGCGTTCGTGCCGTCACGTCTGGAACTCGACGACACGCACCGCTTCACGCTGAGCGCCGGCTTCTAGGTAGCGCTAGCCCTCGAAGCGCTTCAGCTCGAGCTTGCCGTTCGACAGCTCGGCGTACGTGAAGCGCTCGATCCAATCGCCGAGCACGAAGAACTCGCGGCCGTCCTCGCGCTGTTCGTACGCCTCGTGGAAGTGGCCCACGAGCACGCCGTCGTGGCCGCGCGCAAAGGCCGGCTTGGCGATCTCGTTCCAGAGCCGCGCGGGTCGCAGTGGGCCGTCGGGCCGCGAGTGCCGCGACCAGCGCGACACGGCCAGTGCCAGCGGGATCCCGAGATCCGGGTGCAGCAGGCCATAGAACCCGATGCACGCGCGCGAGCGCAGGATACCGCGCAGGATCTTGTAGCCCAGGTCGCCGCCCACCAGGCCATCGCCGTGGTGCACGAACAGCTTGCGGCCCTGGGCTTCCACCGTGACGCCGCCATCGATGGTGCGGATGCCGAGCGTGTCTCGGAAGAACGTGCCGAGCCAGAAGTCGTGGTTGCCGTTCAGGTACGTGATCTGTACACCGGCCTCGCGCAGGCGCTGGAGTGCGACCAGCGTGCCGAAGTAGCGCCGCGGAATGGCGGTGCCATACTCGAACCAGAAGTCGAACAGGTCGCCCACGATGTACAGCTCGCTCGCACGGCCCGGCAGGCTGGCCAGGAACGCGTGCAGCTTGGCGGTGCGGCCGGCCTCGTCGACGGCCGACTGCACGCCCAGATGGGCATCGGACAGGAACACCACGGAGCGTTCGGACATGGCCGCGCAGCATAGCGGCAGCGCCCGGGCTCCGCACGGGCGGGCGGCGGCCGCGCCCGGTGAGGGGCGGGGGACGCGGTCGGGAGCCGCAGGCCCGCGCCGGTGGACTCCACAATCTCTTGTCGCAACCCCGGGGGTGTGGACCCTATCGAAGGGCACGTACACGGCAACCTGCAATACCCCGGAGGCGCGGCCCGTGCAGGATTTGCGGGCCCCTGACCGTGAAGCGCTACCGGGGGCGGGCAGAGCCGCCGTAAGCTCTTCGGGACTCGACCTCACCGGTTGAAGTGCCGATGACGGTGCAAACCCACAGCTGCAACGGAGGAGCCCCCAAGATGGACGGCAACGCGAACGGCAAGTTGAACGGCAACCGGGTCACCACCCCTCGCCACTACTTCCTCGGCGCACTCGCCCTCATCGTCACCGGCCTCGTGCTGGGACTGGGTGTGAGCGCTGGACTGAACCTGCCCCGTATCACGCACGCTGCCAGCGCCGAACTCGCTGCGGTCACCAACTCTGCTCCGGTCCCCGAGAGCCCGTTCGTCTCGGTCGTCGAGAAGACGCTGCCAGCGGTCGTGTTCATCGACGTCACCAAGAAGGTCGGCGGTGAGGGTGGCGATCCGTCGGACGAGTTCATGCGCCGCTTCTTCGGCCAGCCGAACCAGCGCCAGCAGCGCGTGCCGTCGTCGGGCTCGGGCTTCATCATCGACAAGGCCGGCCGCGTCCTCACGAATAACCACGTGGTGAAAGACGCCGAGACCATCAAGGTCACGTTGAACGATGGCCGCACGTTCAAGGCGACCACCGTGGGCACCGACCCGGCCACCGACATCGCGGTCATCAAGATCGAGGGTGGCGAGAGCAAGAACCTGCCGGTGCTGCCGCTCGGTGATTCCGAGAAGATCCGCATCGGTGACTGGGCCATCGCCATCGGCAACCCGCTCGGCGACCTGCGCGGTTCGGTCACGGTGGGCATCATCTCGGCGCAGGGCCGCAGCAACCTGAACATCTTCGGTGGCACGCCCGAGTACCAGGACTTCATCCAGACCGACGCCAGCATCAACTTCGGCAACTCGGGTGGTCCGCTCTGCAACATCCGTGGTGAGGCCATCGGCATCAACACCGCCATCAACACCAGCGGCCAGGGCATCGGCTTCGCGGTGCCGATCAATCTGGCCCGCCATGTCGCCGAGCAGTTGGTGGCGCACGGCACGGTCAAGCGCGCCATGATGGGCGTCACACTCGCCAACATGACGCCCGAGATCGCCGACGGCTTCGGTCTCGGCAACCAGCAGGGCGTGATCATCCAGAACGTGTTCCGCGGCTCGCCGGCCGAGAAGGCCGGGCTGCAGCGCAACGACGTGATCGTCGAGATGAACGGCCAGCCGGTCAATGACCGCGACAAGTTCCGCTTGAAGATCGCCGACACGCCGTCCGGCACCAAGGTGCGCCTGGGCCTGCTGCGTGATGGCAAGAAGGTGGCGGCCGAGGTCACGCTCACGGATCGCGACGACCAGCTGGCGAACGCGCAGATCGCGCCGCCGGCGGCCGAGAACGCGGCCAGCGCCGGCTTCACGGTGCGCGATCTCACGGCGGCCGAGAAGACCGATTTCAAGCTCGACTCGGGCGTGCGCGTGACGGACGTCGAGGAAGGCTCCGAGGCTGCCGATAAGGATATCCAGCCGGGTGACGTGATCGAGGAAGTGAACCGCGTGCCGGTCAACAGCGCGTCGGAGTTCCGTGATCAGGTTGCCAAGATCCGCAAGGCGAACAAACCGCTCGTGCTCATCGTGAATCGAAACGGTGGCACACGCTTCGAGACGCTCAAGCTCGACAAGTAGCGTTCGAGGCTGTAAAAGGCGTTGGACTCGGGCGGGAGGCGACGCGGTGTCGCCTCCCGTCACGCCATGGATGGCGGGAAGGGTTCAGAGGGACTCATCATGCACCGCTCGATCACTCGTGGGATCGTTGCTCTACTGCTCGGCTCGATGGCCGTGCTCGGGCTCGCCGCGCCGCAGGTGGCGCACGCCCAGTCCGCCACGCCGCTGCAGCTGACCGGCATGCGCACGTGGGCTTCGCCCACCGGCACGCGTGTCGTGTTCGACTTCACGGCCGAGGTCACTCCGGTCGCGCCGGACTCCGGTACGGGCCCGCAGCTCGTGGTGGCCGTGCCTTCTCCTGGCCTCACCGCGGCCGCCGGTGTGCCCAGCGAGCTGAATGTGGCCGACAGCGCCATCGTGCGCGTGCGCTCCATCCTCGATGCCACGGGTGCGCGCTTCTGGGTGCAGCTCACCCCGGGCGCCACGTTCAAGGTGTTCACGCTCGCGGCCGCCGACGACAAGCCGTTCCGCGTGGTGGTCGATGTGCAGCGCGCGGGCGCCAAGGCCAGCGAGGATCAGCGTCTGGCCACGATCGCGGCCGCCAAGAAGAAGAACCGCATGCGACTCGTGGTCATTGACGCCGGTCACGGTGGCGAGGACACGGGTGCGCGCGGCCCGGGTGGCGTTCTCGAGAAGAACGTCACGCTGTCGGTGGCCCGCCGCTTGGCCGACACGCTCAATGCCATCCCCGGCGTGCGTGCCATGCTCACGCGTGACTCCGACTTCTTCATCCCGCTCCACGATCGCTACAAGATCGCCGAGAAGGTGCGAGCCGATCTGTTCGTGAGCATCCACTGCAACTCGTCGCGGCGCCGCGGTTCGGGCAGCGGCACCGAGGTGTTCTTCCTGTCACTCAAGGGCGCCACGGACCAGGCCGACCAGGACCTCGCGGACCTCGAGAACGCCGCCGACCAGTTGGGCGGTGTGGCGCCACAGGCGCAGGACGAGGTCGTGAACGTGCTCTACGACGTGAAGCGCAACTCCATGCTCGAGCGCAGCCAGTTGCTGGCCGAGACGCTGCTCGATCATGTGGCTACCGACCGCCGGGTCTCGGCGCGCGGCATCAAGCAGGCCGGCTTCGCGGTGCTCAAGAGCGTCGAGTTCCCCAGCGTGCTGGTGGAGACCGCGTTCATCAACAACCCGCGCGAGGTGCTGTTGTTGAAGGACCCCAAGTTCCAGAGCCGCATGGCGAATCAGATCGCCACCGGCATCCGGGAGTACTTCAACAAGACGGGCGTCACGCTGTCGGCCGAACCGTCCAGCACGGCGGCCGGGCCGGACGGCTCGCGCTAGCTGCCCACGGCCAGACAGAAGCCCCCGGTGAGTCCGCTCACCGGGGGCTTCGTGCTGCAGCGCCGCTCTAGCGGCCGGTCTGCGTGATGCGGCCGTCGCCCGGGATCGACAGCGTCTTGCCGCCCGCGCACTGGGTCTTGACCCACTGCTCCATGGCATCACGGATCAAGATGCCGGTGTCGGTCTTGTTCTTGCCCTGCGTGAGCGCGTCGTAGCGGTCGCCGCCCGTGGCCATGAAGTTGTTGACCGCGACCTTGTAGGTCCGCTTCAGGTCGAACGGCGTGCCGTCGGCGAGCGTGAGATTCGTGAGCTTGTCCAACTCGGGCCGGCCGTTGTCGATCACGAACCGGATGCCGCTCACCTGCGTGATGCGCTCGCCGCGCAATGCCTGTTCGATGGCCAGCTTCACCAGGTCGCCGGTGAGCTCCAGCGTCACGATGCTGTTGTCGAACGGCATCACCGCGTACACGTCACCGCGCGTGATGGGGCCTGCGTCCATATCGGCGCGCATGCCGCCCGGGTTCTGCAGGGCGATGTCGGACTGCGTGCTGGCGCGCATGGCGTCGCAGATGAAGTCGCCGATCGTGGACTCGGGCCGGCGGCGGTGCAGCGGCGTGGCCAGATCGCCCAGCACCGTGGCCGCGACCGGCGCCACGTTGGCGTTCCAGCGCTCGACGCGCGCGGTCCATGCGCTGTCCACCGGCAAGTCGGCGTAGACGAAGTCCACGCGGCCATCGCTCTCGATGACCTTGCGCGCCACGGCATCGACCACCAGGTCCAGCACCACCAGGTACTGGCCCTGCGCACCGGCGATCAACACCGGGCGGCCCTCGACCGTGTCATCGACCACGTTGTGGCTGTGGCCGCCGAGCCAGGCATCGACCGTGGTGATGCGGCCGAGCCGCGCCAGATCGCCACGCGCACGCCGCAGCGAGTCGGTCTCGGCGGGGATGTGCCCCACACCCAGCACCACCGCGGCGCCGCGCTTGCGCAGTTGCTGGCTCACGCGCGCGGCTACGGTCGAGTCGTCGTCGAAGCGCAGGTGCGCCACGTTCGTGGCCAGCGTCACGCTGGGCGTGCCGGGGTAGGCCAGACCCACGATGCCCACCTGCAGCCCGCGGCGCTGCACGGTGGTGTCGCTGCGCGCCCAACGCGGCAGCTTGTTGGTCTTGCGTTCGAACATGTTGGCGCCGAGGGCCGAGAAGCGCATGCCGTGCACGCGGCTCACGAGCGTGTCGATGCCCCAGTCGAACTCATGGTTGCCCACGGCGGCCGCGGTGTAGCCCAGCGCGTTCATCTGCTCGACCACCGGGCGGCCGTACTGCAGGTTCGAGATCATGGTGCCCTGGAAGATGTCGCCACCGTCCAACAGCACCGTGCCCTCGGGGTTCTTGGCGCGCTCTTTTGCAATCGCCGCGGCTAGCGCGGCGCTGCCACCGGTGGGGCGTTGGGTGCGGCGGTCGCGCGTGCCGCCCAGGATCGCACCATGGAAGTCGGTGGTCTCGAGCACGTGCAGCGTGGGGAAGCGCAGGTTCGACAGCATGCCCAACCACTGCGCGCGCGTGAGCGGCTGATCCTTGTCCGCGAGCTTGCCACTTCGCGAGACGCCGGTCAGGAGCCCGCGGCGGAACGACGGATCGGACGTCTTGCCGGCGAGCGCGTAACCCTGCGCACGTGCGGCGCGCTCGCAGGCGTCGAGCGCCATGGCGACGGTGGCGGGCGTCCCGGTCACGCCGGCAGCGGCCCGCGCGGGCTTGCGCGCGAACGCGCGATCGAGCCACGCCGTCAGCTCGTGGCGCTGGACCGGCTGCTGTGCGCCGAAGCGCAGGAGATCGGCCTTGGGGGCCACGCCCTGGCGCGCGAGCCGGTCGATCAGCTCACGCTCGGGCGTGCCGGCGTGCTCGGGCAAGAGCGTCCAATGCGACGCGGCATTCGCGCCGAGCGAGTCCTGCTTCTTGATCCAGCTCAGCAGCAGCTCGGGCATGGTGGCGTTGGTGCTCCACACACGCCGCGCACGGCGCAGCTCCAGATAGTCGCCACCGCCCGCCAACCGGTAGGAGTTCGCGACCACCTTGAGCTTCTGTGCCGGGTCGAGCGGCTTGCCCTTCCACATCAGGTTCACGATGCGTGAGCCCGCCGGCCGCGTGAGGTCGATCTCGTAGTCCACGCCATAGGCGGTGTCGAACTGATAACCCGCAGCCTCGGGCTTCAAGAGCGGCGAACGGCCGTCCCACACGTAGTCGTTGAGCATCGATGCCGCGTGCTCGAGCGTGGCCTTGAGTTCCGCACCCGACAGCTCCACCACACCGAGCGAGTTGTCGTAAGGGTAGAGCCGCAACAGGTCGCGGCGCGTGATCGGGCCCGGCTCGATGCGCTGCGACGGGTCGAACATGGCCGCCAGCGACACGTCGGCGCCCGAGGCGTCGAGCTGGCAGCGATGGATGAGCTGCAGCAGCACGTTGTCGCCGAAGCGGCCATCGGGTGCGGTGATTGCCATGCGCGTGTTGGCCACGACCTCGTCGAGCAGCGTGCGCGCCTGCTGAGCGTAGGGCGCGACCAGCGTCTGCATGCCCGGGTCGGTCGCGATGCTGTCGGTCACGCTGGTCACGCGTGCGTCGGCCATGGCGAGCGTCCACTCCTGCATGGGCGTGGCGCGCGTGAAGCGCAGCTCGATGCGGCCAAGGGCTTCGCCATTGCGGCCGGCCTGCGTCACGAGCGTCTTGCCGATCATGACCGATGGCACCACGACATGCGTGTGGCCCAGCACCAGCGCGTCGATGCCCTGCACCTCGTAGGCGAGCCGGTAACCCATGTTCTCGTTGGGCACCTCGCCGATGCGTGGCTTGGCCTCACCGCCCTTGGCGGCCGGGTCGCGCTCGAGACCCGAGTGGAACAGCACGATCACCGCCTGGCAGCGCTCGGCGCCACGCAACCGGGCGACCTCGCGGCGCGCGGTCTCGATGGGATCCAGGAACAACAGGCCCGCGCACAGCGTGGTGTCCATGAGCATGGGCACCGCCGGCGTGGTGAGCCCCACGATGCCGATGCGCGCGCCCGCGAACTCGCGCACCACCGACGTGCCGTACGCCGTCCGCCCCGTGCGAGCGTCGACCACGTTGGCCGCCAAGAACGGGAAGCGCGCATGGGCGCGGGCCGAGTCGAGCGCCACGCGGCCGCCATCGAACTCGTGATTGCCCACGGCGAGCGCGTCGTAGCCGAGCGCATTGAGCGCGGCGATCACCGGCTCGCTCGTGGACCGCGAGCCCTCGCGCCAGGCGCGCACCAGCGCGCTGCCGAACAACGCATCGCCCGCATCCACGAGCAGCGTGGGCGTGCTGTCGGCACGCGCGGCGCTGATCATGCTGGCGAGCTTCTCGAGCCCGCGCGGGGCGGCGACATCGCGCACGTCATCCCAAGCGCTGAGCGCGCCGTGCAGGTCGGTGGTGTGCAGCACGCGCACCGTGAGCTGGTCGGCATGAGCGGACGTCGCGAGACCAGCGGTGACCAGACAGAGCGCGAGACAACGGAGCAGGAACGTACGCACGAAGGGAGTTCTCCCGGGGCGGTGATGGGGGCCGACGCGCGGCGCAACAGACGTGCGGACCGCGGACCCGATGTGGGGGAGAGAGGCTAATCCAGCGCGCCCGGGCACGAAAGCCCCTTCGGAGCGGCCGTTGAGGCGCTCACGGGCCCCATGGACCATGTGCTTTTCACGCGTTCCTGACCTTGGCAGGGGGGCTGCGGCGTGCGGTGGCGCGTGCGCTCTCCTAGAATCGGCGTGCAACACCGACCCTGCGCGCCGCCACCGTGCGCGCGGCCCCCGAGCCATCGCGAGGAACCATGTCCGAACAAGTCCTGTGTCCTGACTGCGGCGCATTGAACCCAGCCGGAGGCGAGGCCTGCTCGCACTGCAACTACCCGCTCACCGACGCGATCCCCGCCGCGCCCGCGAAGCCTCGTGAGGCCGCGGCCGAGAAGCCTGTGGAGCCGGCGCCTGCGCCTGCGCCGGCGCCTGCGCCCCCCAAGCCGAGCGCCCCGGTGCGCGGCTTCGATCCCGGTGCGCGCCCCATGCGGCCGCGCCGCGCCCGGCCCGACTCCATGCAGCCGGTGCAGATGCAACTCTGGCTCGTGGCCGGCGTTGCGGTGGTGCTGGGCATCCTGTACTTCGCCGCTCAGGGATTCCAGAAGACCAACGAGCCCGTCATCGCCGGTGCCAACCCGCAGCTGCAGCAGCGCGCCGACCTCGCGCGCAAGACCATCGAGCGCGACTCCACCAATCTCATGGCGCGCATCGAGCTGGCGAACGTGCTCTACGACACCGCCAACTGGAGCGAGGCGATCATCCACTACAAGAGCGCCATGCGTCTGGACCCCATGCGCTCCACCACGGTCGTGGATCTGGGTGTGTGCTACTACAACCTCGGCCAGTTCGCTGCCGCCGAGACATTGTTCACGCACGCGCTCACGCTCGATCCCAAGCAGGCCATTGCGCTGTTCAATCTGGGCATCGTGGCCATGAGCCGCGAGCAGATGGCGCAGGCCACCGAGTACTTCCACCGCGCCCTCGAGGCCAACCCGCCCGAGGAGATGAAGAACCTGATCATGCAGAACCTGGAGAAGACCATGAGCGCCACGGGCAAGACCCCGCCACCGCTCACGAAGTAGCTTCTCCCGTCCGCACCCCTTCGAGCCGCTGCGCCATCCATCGGGCCAGCGGCTCGAGTGCATGAATGAGATGGCACATTCGCTCGCCCCGGGGCGATTGCGCTGTGCCCGGTTCGACGATCGCGATCGCGGACACCTGCTCGTGCCGCGAAGGCGCGGGGCTCGCTATCCTCGCGGGTCCCCGTCGCTGGACTGCGCTCTCGCCCCGCTGCGACGCGAGCCCCGCGCCTCCGCTCCCTTGCATGGTGGCTCGACGATCGCGTGCTCGTGCGCGCGTCGCTTCGCTCGCGCTTGTCATGCGGGGGCTCCGCTCGCTGGGGCCTTCGCGAATGCGAGCTTCTTCGCGTGCGGGGTGCGCAGGGCTTCGAGGGCGGCTTTCATGCGTTGCTCGCACGTTGCCTCGGGGGCGAGCCTGGCCGAGGCGCATAGGCCGATGCTGATCTCGGCCCGTGTGTACTGGAGCGTGGTGAGTGCGGCTCGTAGGTCGTCTTCGAAAGGGAACTTGAGGACGGGCTTGGGTTCGGGTTTGGGGCTGGCCTTGGGCCGGCGCTTGGAGTTCATGAACTGCTTGCCCAGCTTGCGGTCGGCTTCGAGTTGGTTGTGCGCGTGGCAGATCAGGCGCAGGTTGTCGGCGTTCGTCGCGCCGCCCTTGGTCACGGGCACGATGTGGTCGAACTCGAGTGCGTGTCTGCTCTCGCACCGCTTGCCGTCATCGCTCACGAACGCGCACTGCTCGCCGTCACGCTTGGCGACCTCTTCGCGGATCGCGCTCGGGATGTAGTGCGGGTCGGCACTCTCGGGGGCGCTCTCGGCGCGATGTTTCGTGTGCTTGCCGTACTTCTTCTTCTCCAACTCGACGATGAGTGCATCGAGTGCGCGATCGAGCAGAGCGGCAGCATCGCCAGCGGCGACCTCGTAGCCCAGTAGCTCTTTCGCGCGCTCGAGCTTCTGCTGTGTCGCGCGCGAGATCGTGACCTGGAGCGCGACGCGGTCCTCGGAGAGCGGAGTGAGTCTGGCGTCGGGCTTCGCTGGCGCGGCGATGGAACCACTTTCCTGCGACTCCGAAGGTACCAATCGCCCCGGGGCGATTCCGTTTACGGAATTGTCAGGAGCCTGCTGCGCGCCGCTCTCACTGCTCGTGCCCCACTCGAACATCTCGGGCTTCGGGAAGCGCTTCGCCAGGATCCACTCGATCTCACTGCGCGACTTGCCTGCGCACTCCTCGATGAGCCCTGCGGCATCGGGCGTGGGCAGCTTCGCGCTCAGCGCGATGATCGTGGTCAAGCTCATGCGGCCATCGACCACCATGTCGAAGAGCACCGGGTGGTCGTGAGCCACACGGCACGCCGTGATGCGCTTGTGAGCGGCAGCATCCGAGTACTTCAAGTGCTCGGTGCAGTACGCGAACATCGACGAGTAACCCGCGACGGCGAACAGTCCGCGGACTTCAACCTCGGCCAAGTGCGCCAGCAGGTCGGCTGTCGTGGCGCGATCCACTGCGGCGATGTGCGGGAGTTCCTGGAACAGACGGCCGTCGGCGAGATGCGAGAGCGAGTAGCGCGACATGAATCACTCCACCTTCGGGGGCAGAGTCTGCGCGGGGACATTCGCGGGGTGCATCAACGCTAGCATGGCCTTCTGCGGCTCTCGTGCTTGAGTCCGGATGTCCGAACGAGGGTCGGAATGCGAACGCGCGTGATGCGTGTCACACAAGTGGCCACAGTCGCATCGTCACGCGATCTGGAGTTCACCGTGCGGGACGTATCGCGGTCGCGAAGCCGCGTGCGTGGAGGCGGTCAAGCAAGAACTTCGTCAAGAATCCCACCAGACTGGCCGCGGATGGCTCTTGAGGGCGCTAGGCGCTTCGCTGCTCACTCACCTCAGCGCGCCAACCCCACCGCGCGCAGCACGCCCCGCGCCTGCGCACCACAGGCCGCATCGTTCACCGCGAGCGCGCCGATCAACAGTGCCAGGTCGTGCGGTGTGTCGAGGTCCTCGAGCGTGGACACGGTGCCCACGCGTAGGCCCGCGGTGTGCGCGCGCACCAGCGTGCGCGTGAGGACCTCGCGCGTGCTCCACGGGATGTCGTCGAACAACGTCGGTGCGGCGACGCGCGCGCCGATGCCCCAGTAGCCGCCATCGACCGTGGGACCGATCACCACATCGTTCGTCTCGAGTGCTGCGAACGCTTCTTCGAGATGCGCGGCCGTGAGCGAGGGCGTATCGCTGCCGATCACCAGCACGCGATCATCGGGGCGCTGGCGCAGTGTGACGAACGCTTCGCGCAGTCGCTCGCCCAGATCGCGCCCGCGCTGGCGATGCGTCATGAAGCGCGCGGGCGTCTCACCGGCGGAGTCCGCCCAGAACACCCAGCGCTCGTCGCAGGTCGCTGAGGCTCCCGCGATGAAGGTGTCTGCCAAGAGCCCGCCATACAGACGCGCCGCGAGCGAGGCCGGGAGGGCCGGGGAGAGGCGGGACTTCACCTGACCCGTGACCGGGGCCCGGGCGAATACAGCGAGGCGGCGCATGGCCCGCACACTAGCCGCTGTGCGAGGTCATGGGAACCGCCCCCAAAGGCGCATTCCATGCGCCCCGCGCCCCGGTTCCCGTCCGGGGCCGTGTCCACTAGAGTAAGCGCTCCTTCCATGAAACCTCCGCCGGGCGCGCCGCGCCCGGCTTTGAACTCACGCCAGCAGGGAGTCGCACCATGGCTCACTACAACGTCGTCATCATCGGTACCGGCCCGGGCGGCTATGTGTCCGCGATCCGCGCCGCGCAGATGGGCTTGAAGACCGCCGTCATCGAGAAGGATGAACTGGGCGGCACGTGCTTGAACTGGGGCTGCATCCCGACCAAGTCGTGGGTCGTGACCGCGCACCTCTACGAGCAGATCAAGCGCGCCAAGGAGTACGGCATCGTCGTGGGTGAGCCGCAGCTCGACTGGTCGGCGCTGGTCGCGCGCAAGAACAAGATCGTCAAGCAGCTCACCGGTGGCGTGAAGCAGCTGCTGTCGGGCCGTCAGGTCGACATCTACAAGGGCACCGGCAAGCTCACGTCGGCCAACAAGATCATGATCCACAAGAACGAGGGCGGCACCGAGGAGATCACCACGGACCACATCATCCTCGCCACGGGCGCGGCTGCGTGGAACCCGCCGGGCTGGTCGTTGGACGGCGAGCGCGTGATCGGCAGCAAAGAGGCGCTCGATCTCACCAAGCAGCCCAAGCGCATCGCCATCTTGGGCGGCGGCGTGATCGGCTGTGAGTTCGCGTGCTTCTTCGCCGCGGTCGGTACGCAGACCACGGTCATCGAGATGCTGCCGCGTCTGGTCATGGCCGAGGACGAGGAAGTCTCGGCCGCCCTCGAGCGCGAGATGAAGAAGCAGAAGATCGCGCTGCACCTGGGTACCAAGGTCGAGGATCGCCGCGACAACGCCGACGGCTCGATCACGCTCACGCTGTCGGGCGGCAAGACGGTCGATGTCGACACCGTGCTCATCGCGACCGGCCGCCGGCCCTACAGCGCCGACCTTGGCCTGGAGACGGTCGGTCTGGCGCACGCCGAGCGTGGCAAGATCGTGGTGAACGACCGCCTGCAGACGAGCGTGCCGAACATCTACGCGATCGGTGACGTCACGGACATCAAGCAGCTCGCGCACTTCGCCAGCGCGCAGGGCAAGGCGGCGGCCGAGATCATCGCGGGCCACAACGCGCAGACCAACTGGCGCGCGGTGCCGGCGGCCACGTTCACGAGCCCCGAGATCGCCAGCGTCGGTCTGACCGAGTCCGAGGCGAAAGCCGAAGGCCGCACGGTCAAGGTCGGCCGGTTCCCGTTCCGTGCGCACGGCCGCAACATCGCCGACGGCGAGACGACCGGGTTCGTGAAGATCGTGGGTGATGCCGACTCGGGCCAGATCCTCGGCACCAGCATCTTCGGCGCCAAGGCCAGTGAGTTGATCCACGAGGCGTCGCTCGCCATTGGCGCCGACCTCGATGTGAGTGCGATCGCGCAGGCGATCCACGCGCACCCGACCATGATGGAGGTGCTGGGCGAGGCGGCCGAGGACGCTGATAGCCTCGCGATCCACCTGCTGCGCACCGAGGCCAAGGTCGGCGCGAAGTAAGCGCTCGCCGCACGGCTCAAGCGAAGCGCCCGGCCCCTGCACAGGGACCGGGCGCTTTCGTCTGTGGCGATGTCGGCTACTTGAGCAGGAACACCTTGATGATCGTGTCGCCGATGCCCACCAGGGCGGCACCCGCCACGAGTCCCGCGCAGATCGGCTCGTGCGTCTCGATCCACAGCTTGTGCCCGAGCGACGCCGGCTTCTTATGGAACATCTTGGTCATGACCTCGAAGAACACCGCGCCCGCGAACATCGAGATCACCGAGTCCGGCGGAACGAGTACTCCCAGACCGATCGCGAGCGGCGAGAGCGGGAACTTGTTCTTCGTGAGGATGCGGGCCAACTCGAACACGGCGCCTACCGCTGCCGCGATGATCATCGACGTGAGGATCGAACCCGTGAGCAGGTTGCCGTGGCCGCCCGGCGCGAAGATCGAGGTCACGAGTTCAGAGACACCCTTCCACTGCACGGCCGACGGGAACGAGAACTGGCCGCCCTCGGGGGCCATGGCGGCCTGCAGGTTCATGCCCGGCTTCCAGTCCGACAGGAACAGCAGGTAGAAGAGCGGCGTCGAGGCGAGCGCGCCGGCGAAGATGCCGATGGCATGCCCGAGCGCCTGCTGGCGCGGCTTCGCGCCCAGCATGTAGCCGGGCTTGATGTCCATGAGCAGGTTCGAGGCGTTGCTGGCGACTTCCACGCACATCACGCCCGTCATGAGGTTGGTGGGCGGATGCAGCGGATCCATGGCGCCAAAGGCGAACTGCGGGATCTTCGACAACGAGCCCGTGGGCGTGATGCTGGTCATGGCCGTGCTGCGAGCGGCGATGAGCGTGAGGCCGATGATGAGCGGGATCGCCAGGCCACCGAACAGCGGATGCACGCCGAACCAGTGCCAGGCCATCCACACGCCGATGCCGCCGATGATCGGGATGCCGACGTAGGACACCCACATGGGCAGTTCGATGTCCTTCAACACGTCGGGTGACGCGGCCCGCTCGGCCGCGCTCGACGGGCTGCGCTTCTTGAACACCATCTTGAACACGTCCACGAAGATCTGCGGCTTCGCGAACAGGCTCACCATGGACGCCATGACCATGATCGCGATGCCCCACCACAGCGACCAGTTGTTCACGATGTGCACGCGGCCGAAGATAGCGGTGCCCTCGGCGAGCGAGCCCGACTTGGGCAGGATCTCGCCAGCGTTGATCATGATGGGGGCCAGGATCGCGAAGTTCGCGAGCATGCCCAGCATCATGCTGCCCGCGGTGCGCACGCCCATGAGGCCGCCCGCGCCGAACATGGCCCAATCCAGCGTGGGGCGCAGTCCCAACTGGCGGATGTCGATGCCGCCGATCCGCGGAACCGCCGCCATGCCCTTCTCGCACAGGTCGTAGTACCACTGGTCGAGTTCGCGCGGCAGCTTCCAGACGCTCCCGAGGTGCATGAGCTTCGACTGGATGTACTTCATGTAGTTCTCGCCCGACAGGAACGAGATCACGCCGGCCACGGCCGCGGACCAGGCCAGGACGCGAGCCTTGAACATGCCGATCGCCGCGTCCGCGGAGTAGAGCGTATCGAGTACCACACCACAGGCGCGCCCCTGCGGGAACGGCTGCTGCTCCTCGTTGATGAACAAGCGCTTCATGGGGAACGCCACCAACACGCCCAGTAACGACAGCACCACGTTGAACATCATCATGGGCAGCCAGGGCAGCGGCTTGTTCTCGATCCACATGTAGGCGGCAAGCCCCGAGATGAGCGGGCCGGTCATGTAGCCGGCTGCGGTCGCCACGGACTGTGTGGCGTTGTTCTCGAGCACGTTCATGTCCTTGGCGCCCAACTGCGCGAAGACCCGGAACATGGCGAACGACAGGATCACCGACGTGAGCCCGACGCCCAGCGTCCAGCCGGTCATGGCGCCCACGTAGAGATTCGTGGCGCTCAGGATGCCACCCAGCAGGAACCCCGTGAGCGCAGCGCGGAACGTGAGCTGCGGCATGTCGCCGCGGTAGACGTTCTCGCGCCACCAGGTGTCCTTCTGTTCGCGGGACCAGGTGCGGATCTGCTCTTCGGTGAGGTTCTGGATCGCCATGCGGCCTCCGAGGGACTGCGTCTCACCCGGTGCGCGTGGGCGCCGGGGGCAGGGTGTGGAGCGCGCATAGTCAGCGGGCGGCGTGTGTGGCTGCAAGTACAGAGTGCCGGCCGGGCCAAAAGAAAGACGGCCCGCTCTGGCAGGAGCGGGCCGCCTTCTTCAGATCGGTTACTGTGAGGCTTAGCGGCGGACCGGGATCGTGAGACCGGCCGCGTTGGCGGTGAACACCGCCGGCAAGCCGTCCGGACCGATCGCATTGAACTGCATGGCGACGTCGGCCTTGGCACCCGTCACAACACGGCCCGACCATGCGGCCAGCTGCAGACGCAGGACCGGCGCACCGGTGCCCGTGCCGGCCAGCGACGGCCAGATGATCTCAAGGACGTTCTTGGAGGCATCGTTCGCGACGACGACACCCGGCTCCAGGGCGATGCCCGGGAACAGGAGGGCGCCGAACGTGAGCGCACGGCCCGTGTTCGTGACCGACACGCCACCGATGGTGACGTTGCCCGTGCCGCCGGTGTACACGATCGCCGGCGTGGCCGAGGCCGCGCAGGGGCCCGACAGGCCGATGGTGCCGGCCGCGACGTCACCGATGATCTCGAAGCGCAGCGACTTCGCCGTGAAGCGCGGCACGCTCGCCAACTGGCTGACCACCGCACCGCCCGCACCCAGCGTCAGGGGGCAGGGCAGCGGCGCAGCAGCGTTCGGGAAGATCGCCTGACCGCTCATCGGGATGCCAACCGTCGTGCCCGAGATGAAGTGCGTCGTGGCATCCTGCGTGACCGTCATATCCCACACGATGTCGATCTTGCTGGCCGTGTTCACGAGCGCGGTGTTCCACTTGGCGAGCTGGATACGCACGATCGGACCGCCCGTGCCGGTGCCCGCGAGGGTCGGCCAGATGATCTCAAGCACGTTCTTGTTGGCATCATTCGCAACGACAACGCCCGGCTCGATGAGCGAACCCGGGAAGAGCAGCGGGCCGAACGTGAGCGGGCCCGTGAGCGAGGTGGTCGTGCCCGACAGGAACACGTTGGCGTGGCCACCCGTGAAGTTGATGCTCGGCAGGTCAGCCGCGGCACAGGGCGCCATGGCCGCGAGGGTCGCCAGAGCGGGGATATCGCCCGTGGCCTCGATACGGATGTTCTTGGTGTTGAAGCGCGGGACCATGGCCATCTCAGTCGCGAACACGCTGGACGTGGCGGCGGTGTTCGGGAGCAGCGTGGGGCAGCCGACGACGACGCGCGTGCCGGCGCCTTCGCGGCCCGGACCCGTCAGGGACTCGGAAGCGTTCTGCTGGCGGCTGCAGGCGCCGAGGCTGAGGGCAAGAGCGAGGACCGCGGTCGCACGCAGGGCGTGCGAGGAGAGGAGAGAAGTACGGGACACGGTGAATCCTCCGGATGTGGAGAGCGAGCCCGGGGGGGCTCGGTGCGCTTCTCCGGCTCGTCCACGGGGAGTGGACGCTCTCTATGCCAGGCATGCGCTCGCAGGGAACCGAGAGATCGGTGACGAGTGGTTGGCTCGCTAATGGATAAGTGTGCGTGTGCACCCATGAAGTACGTGTGGGTATTCGAAAGACCCAGCCACATTCCAGCCTATGGATTCAGTGCTACTGAACTCGGACGTTCTGTCAGTGGATTCGTCGCGTGAGATGAACCTTCGTGTGCGCTGCGTGAACATGGAAGCGTTTTCACAGTTCTCGGGTCAGTAGTGCGATTGGTTCCGATGAACACTGTTCGCGTGCAACAAACCGCGCGCAGCGCACAACGCACGAATTGCGTACGGCCGCCGGTGAACGATCACCGGCGGCCGTCGTGTTTGCAGGGTCAGGTGACCCGAACGATCAGTTCATCGCGACCTTGCCGCCCTCGCGCTTCAACTTGAGCACGGCCTTCTGGCGCTCGAGCATGAGCACCGTGATATCCGGGTCCACGACCACACGCTCCGGGTCGAAGGCGCAGCGGATCGTGATCGTGCGGGCGTCCTTGGGACCCAGCGTGACGCTGGCCCGAGCATCGGCGTAGGCCTCGGCCTTCGAGCCCGGCTCCGCCGCCGGCTTGGCGAACCGCTCGCCACGCACCGCGGCCACGGGCACGGTCATGTTCGAGGTGCCCAGGTTGCGCACCGTGGCCGTCACGACCCAGTCTGCACCCTGCTTGGCCACCGTGGCCTCGTCGATCTTGTACTCGGGCACC
>JAIOPA010000086.1 GCA_021414165.1 Candidatus Eiseniibacteriota bacterium | reverse complement strand
GGATCGCTTCCGCTGGCTCATCATGTCGCGGAACGAGTACCCGCCGGTGCCGTTCCATCTGGACGTGCGCGCACTCGCCAAGAACGTATCCGACTCGGCGTTCCTGCTCGGTCTGTTCGAGCTCGGTCCGATCGCGGCATTCATCGCGCTGTATGCCGCCGCGCGCCGTTGGGCCAGCCATCGCGCCGAGACGCAGCTACTGCTCGGCATGGGGCTCGCCACACTGGCGTTCTCGCTGCTGTTCTCCGGCGGCAAGATCCTCGCGGTGTTCCTCATCCCGGGCTTCCTCGTGTTCGCGGTGTTCGTGGCCCAGGGTCTCGAGCCCGCCATGGAGTGGCTCGGCCCTCGGCTCGCGGGCCACAGCCGAGCGGTGCTGGCCATCGCACTGCTCGCCGCCGGCATGTTGGTGGCCCACGGCGCGCGGCTGCTGGCCTACGAGCATCCGTTCGGGCCGCTCGAGTCGCGGGTCATCGAAGAAGACGACATGCCGCAGCACCGGCTGTTCCCCAGCATGCGCCACGTGACCGAGCCGCGCACGTTCATCGAGTCGGCGGCCGCGAGCCTGCCGGATTCCGCCCTGGTCATCTGCGAGTGGCGTGAGTTCATGGCCATGCTGTATCTGCAGCGCGTCGAGTATCGCCGCCGCGATCTCACGGTTCAGCCCTCGGGGTATCCCAAGCTACTGCTCAAGGTCGCCGACTGGCAGCGCCGCTATGATCTGGAGTCGCATCCGGTCGTGGTGGTGAGCCCGATCGCGCTCATGCAGCCGCACCTCGGGGCCGCCCAGCCGATGCAACTGGCGACCGGCCAGCGCGTGCTGCTCACGTATCAGGCGCTCGACGTGGCACCGCCGCTCGCACACGCGACGAAGGCGCCGGTCCCCGCAGGTCCCGACGCCTCCATGGATTCCGTGAGTGCGCAGCGTCAGTCCAACTTGACCGTGCGCAAGGTGCTGGCCCTTCCACCACTCTCGAGGCGATAGAAGTACACGCCCGCAGCCGAGAGCCGGCCGCCGTCATCGCGGCCATCCCACGTCACGGCATACGCGCCCGGCATCTGCGTGGCGCCCTCGACCAGACGGCGCACCGAGCGGCCCTGCGCATCGAACACCGTGAGGCGAACCGGGCTCGCCTGGTAGATCTCGTACTGGATGAGCGTGCTCGAACGGAACGGCGTCGGGCGTCCGGGCGACAGCTGCAGCGCGCGCGGCAGCGTGGGCGCCGGCGGATCCACCGCCAATAGCCCATTGGCATTGGGGCCGAACACCGTGAAGCTGAACGCGGGCGACCATGCCACACCGCCACTCGCCGAGGGATCGTTCACGTACCAGCGGCCGTGCAGCTTCTGACCCACGAGTGCCGAGCCCCCGGGGATCGCGAGCGTGGCCGAGCCGAAGCCCTGCCCCGCGCCCAGGCCCTGCAGCGGCACCTCGACGCGTGCGAACGAAGCACTCGCCGGGATCACCACGTCGGCCGGCGGCTCCGCGGCATCGATCACGAGCACGGCCGTGCCACCGCCCACCGCATGCTGCACGCCCACGGTGAACGCCGGGTTGCCCGCCAGCGCGGGTTCGAGCGCAATCGCCTCGGGCACCGCGCCACCGCTGCCCGGCACGCCCGCACCGGTGATCTGCGGCACCATCTCGGCCTCGCTGTAGAGCGACGGACGATCGAACGGGAACACGCGATCACGCACGCGGTTGTCGGTGAGCGCCTCGCGCAGGAACGCGACCAACGCGGCCTGCTGCCCAGGCGACAGGCCGAGCGGACGGATCACCGGCGGCTTGTTGGGCGCGTTGAAGTCCCCGCCACGATTGTAGAACGCGACCACGTCCTCGAGCCGGTTGAAGCGGCCCACATGGAAGTAGTTCGTGCGCAGCCCCACGTTACGCAGCGACGGCGTCTTCATCTGCGCGATGTTGCCGATGTTGCGCGTGACCTCGAAGCGGCCCGAGTCCTCGGCCGCCGGACGCACACCGATGTAATGGAAGTTGTTGTCGGAGAACAGCGCGCCCGCGTGGCAACCTGCGCAGCCGAGCGTGCCGAACAGCTGCTGGCCCTGCGCCTGCTGCGGCGTGAGCGTGGCGGTACCCGCGATGACCGAGTCGATCTTCGCCTGGTTCGAGAGCAACGTGCGCTCGTAGGTCGCGATCGCGAACGCGATGCGGCCGGGCGTGATGGCCGTGGTGCCGAACGCCTCCTGGAAGAGCTGCGGGTACGTGCGGCCATCGATCCAGTTCTTGAGATCGGCCGGGATGAATGCGGCCAGCGCCAGCGGCTGCGACGCCTGGATGCGCGCCACCACGGCAGGCCAGTCGCGGCCGATGTGTCCCATCTCGACCGACGACAGCGGCGGTCCCACGACCTGACTCTCGAGCCCACCGTTCACGCGGATGAGCGTGTCACCCGTGACCGGGTCCAGGAACGCGGCGGTCGCGCGGCCATCCCAGAAGGTGTTGGGCGCGAAGCCGGCATTGATGTGCGACGGCGTGCCGCGGCCGGTGACCTGCGGCGCGAGGCCGGCGACCGGTGCGCTCGCGTACGAGCCGTCGCTGTTCGCCTGCGGCACACCGGGCGAGCCGGTGATGTCATCGGGCGTGCCGAGCGTGCCATCGGGGCCGGCATTCGTGAACGCGGCGACGCCCCGGACCGGACGCGGATCGCCACCGCCCGCCTCGGCGCGATGACAGGTGCCGCACGCCACGGTGCGCGAGCTGGACAGCTGCTCGTCCCAGAACAGCACCTTGCCCAGGTTCGCCTTGGCCGCGGTGATCGGGTTGGCGGCCGGCACGGGCAGGTTGGGCAGCGGGCCGATCGGCGGCGGCGGCAGCTGGGCCAGGGCCACGACCGGCAAGAGGATGAGCACGGCCTTCAGAGAGCGGAACAGGGTCTGCGGCTTCATGACGTACTCCCGCATACGACTCGGGTGGCGGCTCGGCCGGTGCGAGCGAAGCACCGGTGTGGGACGGGGCGTGTCCGTGGGGAACGGACCGACCCGATGCGAGTCCGAGACATCGCAAGTCGCGGTCCAGCCCTGGTGAAGCGCTTGGCATGTGCGGCCAAGTCCTTACATGGTAACGCGAAAGCGGTGGCCGATTGAAGTACCACTGGAATCGACCCGCGAGTGCCGGTGCACCGTACGGGACACCGCGCACCTGTCGTGTGTCCGCGCTCGCTCAGGTCCGCCCCGCTCCAGGTGGCCGGTACCAGACGAAACGCCGCCCCCCGCGCGTGGCGGGAGGCGGCGTCGGTTGCTGCGAACGGCGTTACTTCTGGATCGTGAGACCGCGCGGTCCGATGTACTCGGACATCGGACGGATCAAGTGATCCTCGGCGTGCTGCTCGATCACGTGGGCGGCCCAGCCGGCGCAACGGCCGCAGGCGAACAGCGCCACGAACGAAGCCGGCTTCAAGCCCAGCGACTGCAGCACGAGCGCGGTGTAGAACTCCACGTTCGTCTTGAGGTTGCGGCCCGGCTTCACCTCGTCGAGCACGCGGAGCACGGTGCGCTCCACCTCGCGGGCGAGGTCGAACAGGTTCTTGTCGTGCAGCACCGCGCCGCCCATCTCCTCGGCCACGGACGACAGCACCTCGGCGCGCGGGTCACGCACCTTATAGACGCGGTGACCGAAGCCCATGATGCGGCGGCCGGCGGCCAGTTCGTTACGCACCCACGGCTCGGCATTGTCGATGGTCTTGATGTCGAGCAGCATGTCGAGCACCGGACCGGGAGCGCCACCGTGCAGCGGGCCCTTCATGGCGCCGATGGCACCCGTGACCGCGCTGACCATGTCCGAGCGCGTGCTGGCGATGACGCGGCCCGTGAACGTGGACGCATTCATGCCGTGATCGATGACCGTGACCCAGTACGTGTCGAGGGCCTTGGCCGCGATGGGATCCGGCTCCTTGCCGAACACCATGTACAGGAAGTTCGCGGCGAGCGACAGATCCGTGCGCGGCGCGATCGGATCGAGGCCGGCCTGGATGCGCGTGTGCGCCGCCACGATCGTGGGGAAGCGCGCCACCAGCATCTTGGCGTTGTCGAAGTCGGCGCCCGGCGAGATGTCGTTCGGGTTCTTGAGATCGAGCGACAGCGTGGCGCACGCCATGCGCAGCGTGTCGATCGGCGGCGCGCCCTTCTTGGCCGCTTCACGCACGATGTCCATGGTCGTCTCGGGCAGCGCGCGCTGCATGGCGATCGCGCGCGTCAACTCTTCCTTCTCCTCCGCGTTCGGCAGGCGGCCCTTCCACAGCAGGTGCGCGGCCTCCTCGAACGTGACCTACCCAGCGAGCTCCTTGAGCTCGTAACCGCCAATGATGAGCACGCCGTTCTGGCCGTCCACATGGCTCATGCGCGTCGCCGCAGCGACCACGCCGTCGAGACCGCGGGACTTGGTCTCGGAAGTCGTCCCGGACATATTCGGACTCCTATCGGAAGAAAGAACGCTCCCCGTTCGTGAACGTTGTTTGGTGACAGTGCGGGCCTGAATATCGCACCCCACCCGCGCGGCTGCAACGCGGCGGCGGGCCCGGCGCATGCTCCAGAAGTGTCGGTCGGAGCCGCCGCTACTGGACGGACGGCGGGCCGAATTCGGCCAGGAACGCCGCCGTGTCCTGCCCCAGCGCGGGCGGGGTCCGGACGACCGGCGGGCGCTGGCCGTCGGCCTGCCACGGCAGCGCCATGAGGGGCGTCCGGCTGCCGTCCGCCAGCACGTGCGGGGCGACCATGCCGCGCTGGGCGAGCGCCGGGTCGGCGAGCGCCTCGTGCACCTCGCGCACCGCGCCGGCCGGCACGCCGGCGGCCCGGAAGCGCGCGAGCCACGCCTCGCGCGGCTCGGCGGCGAAGCGGCCCGCCAGCCAGTCCACCACCTCGGCACGGTGCAGCACCCGGTCCGGGTTCTTCGCCCAGCGCGGATGGGCCGCGCGCTCGGGTTCGCCCATGGCCTCGCACACACGGGCCCACTGGCCGTCGTTGCCCACCGCCAGCACGAACAGGCCATCGGCGGCCGCGAAGGTCTGGTACGGCACGATGGTCGGATGCGCGTTGCCATGGCGGCGCGCCGGCGCGCCGGTCGAGAGCGCCGACTGGGCCACGTTCACCAGGCTGTGCACGCCTCCGGTGAGCACGTCGATCAATGCCACGCCCACCTTGAGCGGCGGGCCGTCGGGCGTACCCGTCACACTCTGCAGGCCGACGAAGCCCTGCATGACCGCGTCATAGCCGGGCAGCGAGGCATAGGGGCCATCCTGCCCGTAGCCGGTGATCGAGCACACCACGAGCGCGGGGTTCGCGCGACGCAGCGTGGCGGCATCGAGACCGAAGCCCGCGAGCGCGCCGGGCAGGAAGTTCTCCACCACCACGTCGGCGCGCGCGGCCGCGCGCACGATGGCCGCATGGTGCAGCGGATCGTTGAAGTCGAGCGCGGCCGAGCGCTTGTTGCGATTCACCGACAGGTAGTACGCACTCGCCCCGCCCACGAACGGCGGCCCCCAGGCGCGGGTCTCATCGCCGCTGCCGGGACGCTCCACCTTCCACACCGTGGCGCCCAGGTCGCCCAGGATCTGTGTGGCGTACGGCCCCGCGAGCACGCGCGACAGATCGAGCACGGTGAGCCCGGCAAGCGGGCGCGCCGGGTCCGGTGCGGACTCGGTCACGCGCCGCTGCGCCCAGCGAGATCGTTCACGAACGGACGCGACTCGAGCGGACGGCCCGTGGCGCGCGTCGTGAGCTCACGCCAGTCGTATCGCCGCCCTGGCCGGTAGTACTCGTCGGTCAGGAAGCGCGCGACCTCGGGGCTCTGCACGTAGCGCTCCCACACATCGGCACCGCCGCCCAGGACCTTCTGGAGCAGATGGTCCTGCAACTGCGAGGCGAGCATCTCGCCCAGCTGATAGTTGTGGTAGTAGACCGGCGCGATGCTGAAGTGGATCTTGGCCGCCCAATCCGGCTCGTGGCGGCCGTCGGGACGGCGCACCCACTGGAAGCGTTCCACGAGATCCCACCACAGCGCGCGAAGATCCTGATCGGGATCGCGGTACAGCGCGCGCTCCATGTGCACCATGACCATCATCCAGCGCGACTGCACCAACAACTGGTCGCGTACCGCACGCGCCACTGCCGCGGCCTGCGTGGTGAGCGCCTCCGGATCGGCCTTCGCCCAGACGCGCAGCCACGTGGGGTTCTTGGACAACCGCCCGAACAACATCGCACTCGCCTCGGTGCTCAGGATGTGCGCGTTCTCGCGCAGCAACCACGGCAGTGAGGGATCGACCAGCTGGTCGTACAAGGCGTGGCCGAACTCATGCAGCATGGTGCCCATCCAGCGCTCGGTGGGCTTCACGTTGCAGAGCACGCGCACGTCGCCCTTGCGATCCAGGTTCGTGCAGAACGCGTGCTGGCACTTGCCCTCACGCTCGAACAGATCGGACTTGGCGAGCATGCCGCGGATGTCGAAGCCGACCGCGGCGAAGTAGCGCTCGGTCAGCTCGACCACGTCGAGCTTCTCGTAGAAGCCGTCCAGGCTCACGCCGGCCGACGGGGCCTCCTGGAAGAACGGGTCCGAGTAATGCCACGGCCGCAACGCCTCGACCGCGATGCCGAAACGCTTGGCCTGATGCGCATCGAGCGCGCCCTTGTAGTCCTTCCAGAGCGGCGTGGTCTCGCGCTCCAGCTCGTCGAACAACGCGAACAGCTCACGCTCGTCGAGCTCGTCGAGCTGGAGCCGCATGGAGTAGTAGTTCTCGAAGCCCAGCTCGCGCGCACCTTCATTGCGCAGCCGCACGAGCTGCAACAGTTCGGCCTCGACCTGCTGACCGATCTGCTTGCTCGCTTCCCACGCCCGCTGGCGCTCGGCGTTGTCGGTCGAGTTGCGCAACACATCGACCAGCTCGTTGTCGCTGACCGAACGGCCATCGAGTTGGGCGCGGAACTGGTTGAAGCGCGACTCGAGCGACTTGGCGAGCCGCACCTGGCGCTCGATCATGCTGGCGGATAGCTGCTGGCCGCGGTGAGCGTGGTGCAACAACACCAGCTGGCGATCCAACAGCGGGTCGGCCAGCGGGCCGCCCGCGCGCAACTGCGACAAGGTGGCGTAGGCCTCCTTGCGCGACAGGATCGTCTTCAAGTGGGTCTCGAGCCGGGCCGAGGCTGCCTCATGCTCGGGCGAGTGC
>JAIOPA010000085.1 GCA_021414165.1 Candidatus Eiseniibacteriota bacterium | reverse complement strand
GAGCGAAGGGTGCATGAGCACCAGGATGCGCAGCGGCTTCTTGGCGCTGGGCCGGCTCATAGCGCCACCCAGTTCCGGCGGGAGTAATGGAAGTGCACGGTGCGCACCGTCATGAGCAGTGCAAAGTCCACGCGCAGCCGGCGGTCATCGCGCGCCGCGCGCAGTTCCAGCGCCATGCAGCGGTTGATCACGTCCTCGAGCACGTGCTCCAGCGTGAACTGCGACTCGCCGGTGAACCGCGCCACCATGCGGCGCAACTCCGCGCGATGCCGGCGCAGGAACGCGGCCGCCGGTTCGCCACGGCGGCCGGGCTCGGCCGCGAACAGCCGCTGCAGGTCGCGATCGGGGATCGAGGGCCGGTCATTGGCCTGATGCGCCTGCTTCTCGGCGTAGTGCTCGCGCAGCGTCTGCTTGATGCGCGACAGCGGCTCGACCTGGCGGCGCGTGCGCACCGGCGGCGTGTGCGCGCGCAGGTCGCGCATGAGCTCGTCCATGAACTCGAGTTTCTTGAGCGCCGGCCAATCGGCGTAGCGCCGCCGCCACTGCGAGCGCGGTGCCAGCCACACCGCGAACGTCTCGGCGAAGTCCTCGTGCGGATGCGCCTGCGCGTAGTACTGGCGCAGGTGCTGCACGAAGCGCTGGCTCGCCGGGTTCGGGCGGTAGATGGTCGGGTAGGGGCGCGACGGATTGCCGAACGTGCGGCGCCAGCCATCGCGGCGCTGCAGCCGCCAGGCGTGCTGGATCGCATGGCCGGCCTCGTGCCGGATGATCATGAGGCACTCCTCGCGCGTGCTGCCCTCGGCCTCGATCATCATGGAGCGTTCGAGCCGCAGCAGCCGCGGGTGCACCAGATAGAACGGCACGGCAATGCCGGGCACGCCGTCGGGTGAGAACCACTCGGTGCTCACCCACACATGCGGATGCAGCTTGAGCCCGCGCTGGTCGAGTTCGCCCCAGACCTCGTGCACGAGCGGCTCGAGCGCGCTGCCCTCGACCGTCACGTCGAGGTCGCAGAAGCGCAGGTCGAGCAGACGCTCGTCGCCGAGCGTGGCCCAGCGGCGGTTCGTGCGCTTCGGCATGCGATCCAGCCTCCGTGCGGGTCTGAGCGATCGACGTGGTTGACGCGTTCGCGTGACTGCCGCGAACATGCGCGCCCTGCGTCTGGAGGTGCGGGTCGCGAGGAGCGCGGCCACCGCACACGGCCACGCATCCTACCCAAGGACGGAGCGATGACCAAAGCACGAGCCCGGGCCGTGGCCCCACCGCGCGGGCCCAAGCCCGACCGGCACGCCCTTTATGAAGTGGCGGTGCAGGGGGTCGACTGGGACCTCGACTTCCTCGATCGCGTGTTCAGCTACCGCAACAAAGGCTACGAGCCACTCGATTTCCGCGAGGACTTCTGCAGCACGGCGGCCCTGGCGGTGGCGTGGTGCCAGCGCGGCAAGGACCGGCGCGCGTGGGCGGTCGATCTGGACCCCGAGCCGCTGGCGTGGGCGCGCAAGTACCGGCTGCCCTATGTGCGCGAGGTGGCCAAGCAGGTCACGCTCATCCGCGGTGATGTGCGCGAGGCGCGCAAGCCATTGGTCGACGTGACCTGCGCGCTCAACTTCTCGTGGTGGGTGTTCCACCAGCGCGCCGATCTCGTGCAGTACCTGCGCGCGGCGCGCGCAGGGCTACGAAAGAACGGCGTGCTGGTGCTCAATATGTTCGGCGGCGGTAAGGCCGAGAAGCCGTTGGTCGAGCGCACGCGCAAGCGCGCCGAGAACGGGCCCGACGGCACCATGCTGCCCGCGTTCACGTACATCTGGGAACACGAGTCGTTCAACCCGATCGACCGGCGGCTGCTCGCGCACATCCACTTCGAGCTGCGCGATGGCCGAACGATCAAGAAGGCGTTCACCTACGACTGGCGCATGTACACCGTGCCGGAACTGCGCGACTGCGTGCTCGAGGCGGGCTTCCGCGACTTCGAGTTGTGGAGCGAGGGCTACGACGCGAAGGCCAAGCGCGGCAATGGCGTGCTCTACAAGCGCACCAAGCTCGACGCCGAGGACACGTTCATCGGCTACGCGGTCGCCACGCGCTAACGCGGACCCAGCGTCGTGTGGCCCAAGTGACAACCGGTGCACGTGGCGCGTGAGCCGCGTGCACCGCTGTTGAAGCCGCGCACCTGCGCGGGGCCGTGCGCCGACCGCAGCGCGCGGCCATCGGGGCCCACGAGCTGTTCGAACAACGGTGTGTCCGCGGGCAGCTGCAGCAGCACGCGCCCCGAGTTCGGAACCGCCACGTCGCGGATCCGTTCGATCGAGTCCGCGTTCACGAGCCGGTACACGTGCAGCCGCGCGCCGCTCGTGCGCGGTGGTGCACCCTTGCCGCCATACAGATCGAGCGCGTCGTACACGAACGTGCGCAGTGTGTCGTCGCGCACGATCGCCAGACGTGTAGAGGGGGTACTCACCGCACGAGCCGAGGCCGGCACCACCGCCGCGTCGAGTTCGAGCGAGCCTGGCCAGTCGAGCACGCGTTCGCGCGTCTCGCCGTCGGCCGACACGAGCCATAGGCCGAAGTCGCCCCGGCCGCCGGGATCGAGCGAGGCGATGATGCGGCCATCGGCGAGCACCACGGGGGACACCGCGCCGGGTGCGCGCAGGTTGCGCGTATCGGCGTAGGCGTCAGCGGCATCGTCGGCGATCGCGGCGCCGGAGATGCGCTGGCCCGGTACCAGCCGGCGTGCAAAGGACTGTAGCGAAGTGGTCCCCGGCTGAGGCGAGAGCCCCATGTTGAGTGTCGTGACCGCGAACATGCCACGCTCCGCCGGTGCCGGTTGCACGCCGCTGCCGCGCCTCCGGGGGATCACTCCACCCGCGGCCAGACGCATCGCGGCCAACGCCGGCTGACCACGCGAGTCGCGGCTCAGTGCCGCCACCACCATCTGCCACTGGTTCACGCTGTCGGGTGTGAGCGCGTGCGAGCGATCGCGCGTGAGCCCACCTTCGGCGGCGCTGCGCCAGGGATTGAACCACCAGCGGCTGAACACCACTTCGTGTGTCGCGGCATCGCACGACGGATCGAGTACGCCATTGGCCTCGTGCGACACGATGCGCACGCGATCGCCGGGTGCGAGCCATGCGAGCTGCGTCAGCGGGGCGTTGCCATACAGCGCACGGCCACCTGCGCGCGTGGTCACGAACAACAGTGTGTCGCCATACCAGCACGGGTCGGCGTCATCGGCGGGCGGATCGAGCCCGGGTGGGCCGCACGTGAGGCAGCGCGGCTCGCTCGTACCCACGCGTGCCACTTCATAGATGCGCCAGTGCCCCACCGCGCGATCGAAGCCCGCGAACGCGACGCGCTCACCGTTGCCCGACACCACCGGATCGGCCACGTCGACGAAGCGCCGCTCGGGCACGAGCCGCCGCACCGTGCCATCGCTCGCGCGCTCGAACAGCCCGCCGCGGCCCACCACGAACGTGCCGTGCGGGCCGAGTCCCGGGATCTGCCCGGCCGCGGCACCGCTCGCCGCGTCACGCGCCACGAACACGATGGGCGGCAGGGCGGCGGGTGGTGTGGCAACGGGTTCGCCCGCGCCCACCAGGCCCACGAAGGCCACGAGTGCTGCACCGATCCGTATGACCTGCCGGAAAGCCTTGCGCATGGGGCAATGCTACACTCGCCGCCCGTTCCCGTCTGCTGGTCCCTGAGGAGTCATCCCGTGACCGAAGCCTTGGTCGTGTTCAGCACGTTCGCCGACGAAGAGACTGCCGCGCGCGTCGCGCGCACGTTGGTGGAGGAGCGCTTGATCGCGTGCGCCAACCTGCTGCCTGGGGCGCGCTCGATCTATCGCTGGAAGGACGGCGTGGAGGACACGCGCGAGGTGGTCGTGCTCATGAAGACGCGCAAGCAGGACTGGATCGCGCTCATGTCGCGGCTGCACGAACTGCATCCGTACGACGTGCCGGAGTGCGTGGCCATGCGGCTCGCGGCGGGCGCGCCCAAGTACATGGCGTGGCTCGATGAGGCGTTGGAGCCGGAGGGCGCATGAGCAACTCGATCGTGCATGAGCCCGTGGATGGCGCGGGCGAGTTGATCCTGGCCATCGAGTCGTCGTGCGATGACACATCGGTCGCGGTGCTCGAGCGTGGCGTCACGTTGCGCTCGCATCTCATCGCCGGGCAGGACATCCACAAGCTCTATGGTGGCGTGGTGCCCGAACTGGCATCGCGCGCGCATCTCGAGTTGTTGCCGCCCATGGTCGAGAAGGCGCTCGCCGAGGCCAACGTGTCGCCGCGCGAACTCACCGGCATCGCGGTCACGAACGCGCCTGGCCTGGTGGGCTCGCTCGTGGTGGGCGTGGCGTTCGCCAAGGCCTATGCCGCAGCGCTCGAGTTGCCCATCATCGGGGTGAATCACATCGAGGCGCACCTGCACTCGGCGTCGCTCGAGCATGGCGATAGCCCATGGCCCGCGGTCGCGTTGATCGTGTCGGGTGGGCACACCGAGTTGGTCGAGGTGAACGGACTGGGCCAGTACCGCTGGTTGGGCGCCACGCTCGACGACGCGGCGGGCGAGGCCTACGACAAGGTCGCCAAGCGCATGGGCCTCGGGTTCCCCGGAGGCCCCATCCTCGACAAGCTGGCGGCCACCGGCCGCAGCGATGCGTTCAACTTCACCCGCCCCATGCTCGACCGCCCCGGCTGCGACTTCTCGTTCTCGGGGCTCAAGACCGCGGTGAACCGGGTGCTCCTGCCGCACGGTGAGCCTCCCTACGACGACGCGCTCGTGCGCGACCTGGCCGCATCGTTCCAGGCCACGGTGATCGACGTGCTGGTGGCCAAGTCCAAGCGCGCGCTGGCCGACACCGGGGCGCGTGCGCTCAACCTGGGGGGTGGCGTGGCG
>JAIOPA010000446.1 GCA_021414165.1 Candidatus Eiseniibacteriota bacterium | reverse complement strand
CATGGTGCACTTCTCCATGACACCCTTGCTGCGCACGGTCACATCGGGGTTGAGCTGCCAGTTGAGCGGCTCGGGGAACGCGAACGTCGTCTTCTCGGGGGCCGAGTAGTCGAACCAGTTGAACGCGCGGACCTTGTACGGGCAGTTGTTCGAGCAATACCGCGTGCCGACGCAGCGGTTGTACACCTGCGCGTTGAGACCCTCGGGGTTGTGGTAGGTGGCGTACACGGGGCACACCATCTCGCACGGGGCATCGCCACAGTGCTGGCACATCATGGGCACGAAGCGAACGTCGCTCTTGCCCGGCGCCACCGTCTCCTCGAAGCGGTCGATGCGGATCCACGCCATCTCACGGCCACGACGGATGAGGTCGGGACCGACGACGGGGATGTTGTTCTCGGCGTAGCACGCCACGACACAGGCGCCACAACCGTTGCAGGCGTTGAGGTCGATCGCCATGGCCCAGCGATGCTTGGCGTTCTTGTACGAGCCCACGTTGACCGGCTCGTGCTTGGGCTCGCGCACCTTGAGCTCGGACTCGAACGCGGTGATCGCGTGAGCCGGCGGCTGCCAGCCCTCGGGACGCGCGAGCGGCTCGGTGTACTTGCCCGGACGCGTCTGGCTCTCGTGCTGCGGGTGCACGCCCTCGCCCGCCGGGTAGTGCCCGGGGAACTCAGCGGCGTGCTTGCCGGACTCCGCGGACTCGGCGTGGCCGCCATGCCCCTCGGCGCCCGCACCACCCGCGAGCAGCGCCGCGACCGGCACGATCTGCGCGATGTGGCGATCGTGCTGGTTCTTCTCGGCCTGCTGCTGGAACAACTCCATGGCCTTCGCACCACGCGCCAGCTTCACGTTGGCCGACTGGTAGGCGAGCGCACCGGCCGCCTCGTCAGTGGCCTTGGGTAGCAGCGCGACGGCGTTCACACCGCGGCCCTGCGCATAGCGGCCGTACGACGTGTGCCCCTGGCCGAGTGCCAAGGCGACCGTGTCCTTGCGGATGCCGGCGTAGAGATAAGCGGGCACCTCGACCGAACCGGCCGACGACTCCAGCTTGACCGCCTCACCCTGCTTGACGCCGATCTTGGCGGCCGTCTCCGGGTGGATCTCGACCCACGAGCCCCACACCGTCTTGCTCGTCATGTCGGGCAGTTCCTGCAGCCACGGGCGGTTCGCACCACGGCCGTCATAGAAGTTGCTCGACGCCGTGACCACGAGCGCGATGTCGCCATCGCCCGAACGCTCCGAAGCCGCGAACGTGGGCGCGCCATTCCAGCGCACCGGCACCGCTGCGACGTCCTCGAACACGCCACCGTTCTTGAGCGACTCCATCCAGAACGTGTCGAAGTCACGGCCTGCGCCGAACCGCGAGTGCATGGCCTTCCAGCGCTCACGCAGCACGTCGTGGAAGCTGTCGGGCCACGCCGCGCCACCACCCGCCGCCTTCGTGAGCGCGATGAGCGTGTCGCCCGCGGGACGCGAGTCGAACATGGGAAGCTTGCGCATGGCCGGCTGCTGCAGCGAGTACACGCCACGCGCCGAGAACGCATCACCGAAGCTCTCGAGCGCATGCGACACCGGCAGGATCACATCGCACAGTTCGGAGGTCTCGTCCTTGGACGTGGCCAGCGCGACCTTGAACGGCACCTTGGAGATCGCATCGGCCGCACCGGTCCACGCCGGCAGCGCGTACGCCGGGTTGGCACCGTGCACGACCAGCACCTCGACGCTGCCCGCGGCCATGGCCTCGAGGCGCGACTGGAACTGAGCGAACGTGGACAGGCCCGACAGGTCGAGCGTGCGATCGAAGCGCACCGTGCGGCCCGTATTGCCGGCCACATGGTTGAGCACGTTGACCGCGGCCACGAGCGCGGTGCCCTGCGTGCCCTGCGTGCTGATGCCGCCCGCGATAGCCAGGCTGGGCGAGTTCTTGGCGAACAACCGCGCGAGGCGCGTGATCGTGTCCGCCGGCACGTCGGTCTGCTGCGCAACGGCCTCGGGCGTGAACGCGCCGACCACACCCTTGAGCGCGGCGCGCTCGGCGGCCGCGTTGCCCAGGCCTTCATTCACGATGACATTCGCAAGCCCCAACGCGAGCGCGAACTCGCTGCCCGGCTTGGCGGCGACCCACTCGTCGGCATTGGCACCCGTCGTGGACAGGCGCGGCTCGACGGTCACGAAGTGGCCCGCGCCATCGTCGCGCTTGGCGCGCATGGCCGCGAAGCCACGCGCCTGAGCGACCGGCGAACCGAACGTCTCCAGGAAGTCCGCACCGAACGCGATCACACAACGCGCAGCGGCGATATCGTGGTTCGCCACGGCATCGATGCCATACGTGGCGCGATTGGCGGCGCGTACGGCCTCGTAGCCGAACGGCTCCCACATGACGTGCTGCGCGCCGTTCGCCGAGGCGAAGTCCGACGCGAGCTGGCGGTAGGTGCCCGTCTCGTGGCCCGTGAGCAGGACCGTCTTGCCCTTCGCCGCGGCCAGCTTGCCGCCGACGAGTGCAATGGCCTCATCCCACGTGACGCTCTTCCAGGTCTTGCCGTCGCGCACGAGCGGCGTCTTGATGCGATCCGGGTCGTACAGGCCCTGCAGGCCCGCCTGACCACGCGCGCACAGACCGCCCTGACCGAGCGGGTGCTGCGAGTTGCCCTCGAGCTTGATCGCGCGGCCTTCACGCGAACGCACCACCATGCCGCAGCCGGCCGGACACTCGCGGCACGCCGTGGCGTAGAAATACGGCACGCCCGGGAGGATGTCCTCGGGAGCGACCAGGTACGGGATCAGCTTCTCGGCCGGCGGCGCGGCACAGCCCGCAGCGGCGCCGGCAACGCCGACACCGACGAGCTTCAAGAAATCGCGACGATCGAAAACCACGGAGTCGGACATGGCGCCCCTTCAGCCCTGACTTTTAGTGATGACAGACCAAGCAGTCCATGCTGGCCGGATGATTGGGGTTGTCCAGGTTCTGCCGGTGGCAGGACACACACCAACCCATCTTGAGCGAGCTGTACTGGTAGACGCGGTCCATTTCCTGGATCGGCCCGTGACACGTCTGGCACGCGATATCCGCGCGCACGTGACGCTTGTGATTGAACTTCACGTGGTCCGGCATGTAGTGGACCTTGACCCACGGGATCTGCTCACCGCGGTCGGCATAGCCCGTGAGCTTCACGATCTCGGGCTTATCGGTGGCCACGATCTTATGGCAGCCCATGCACGTGCTCACGGCGGGGATGTTCGCCCACGCGGAGTTGGCGGCGCCATAGTGGCAATACTTGCAGTCCATCTCATTCGTGCCAGCGTGGATCTTGTGGCTGAAATTGATGGGCTGCACCGGGCCCTTCGTGGCTCCCATCTTCACATTGAAGGACTGGGAGAGTGCCACGCTGGCGGTGACGAGCGTCAACAGGACGAGTACTGCGGCGATGGATTTGGTCATGGCCGGGGGCAACCTAGTGGGACATCACCGGGTTGTCAACCCGGCTGTGAAAGAATTCGCGAAGTTCGACCGAAGTCGTACCCGCACAAGCGATTGAACATCTACTGCACATGTGTTCCGGCGACCCGGAGCGGCCCCGGTTACGGCCTGCGCGCGCGCCACTCACGGCCGCTTCACTTTCTCGGCGACCTTGAGCCACTGGCCCTTCATGACGTTCTCATCGAGCTCG
Organism: Candidatus Eiseniibacteriota bacterium; assembly: GCA_021414165.1. GTDB lineage: Bacteria > Eisenbacteria > RBG-16-71-46 > RBG-16-71-46 > RBG-16-71-46 > JAIOPA01. The sequence continues at coordinate 2,069 of JAIOPA010000446.1, read as the reverse complement.
AGGCCATTGAGGATCGCGCCCTCCTCGGCCGGCACCAGGTTGGCGCCGAGCCCGGCCCACAGGCCGCGGAACGCTCCCGCGCTGGCGGCCGGCTGCACCTTGAGCCGCGACGGCTGCACCATGCCGCGCGCCGGATCGGTGAGCGCGCTGATCGAACGGATCGCCGCCAGCACCTGCCGCTCGCCCGCATCGCCGGCGGTGGCACCCTTGCCGAGGAACTGCAGCATGATGTCGGGCGTGATCCGCACCCAGGCCGCGACCAACGACTCCTGCCCACCCGCGCCATCGGGCACCGTGACCGTGCCGATCCACGCGGGCCAGGCACCGAGCGTCTCGCTACCGCCCTTGCTGCCGGCGATCTTGCCGCCTGCGCTCAGGTCCACGAGCACATCGCCCGGGCTCTTGCCCGCCGTGCCGCGCGCCAGCGTCATCTGCAGCATGCCGCTCTGATCGCCCGCAGCCGCGGTGAGTGCCGTGCGCGTCTTCTGCGTCTGCCAGCCGGCCGGGAACTGCATCTGCAGCCCGAGCACCGGGTGGTAGAACATACGGCCCTCGAACCAGCCGTAGCGCGGGTTCTCGCCGTACACGAGGTTCCGCAGCTTCTCGAGATAGCCGCGCTGCTTGACCACCAGGTTCGCGCGGCCCGCCACGGCCTTGGCCGCGAGCGCGGCGGTGCGCTCGGCGCGATCGCCCGGATCCGGGTGCGTCGACAGGTAGCCCGGCAGCGACGAACCGCTGCGCGCCGCGATGCGCTGCAGCGTGCGATACGTGCCCGGCATCTCGCGCGAATCGAACCCCGCGACGCTCGAGTAGCGCACGCCGAGTTCATCGGCCTGCGTCTCGTCGTCGCGCGAGTACTTGAGCATGAGCAGGCCCAGCGCCTGCTCGGCGGTGCTGCCGTAACGGCGGAACGTGGGCGAGACCGCCGATGCGAGGGTGAGCCCGAAGCCCGCCAACTGCTGCTGCGTCATCTGGCGCGCCGAATGCCGCGCCGTCACGTGACCGATCTCGTGGCCCAGCACGCCGGCCAGCTGCGCTTCGCTCTGCATGTGCGCCAGCAGGCCGCGCGTCACATAGATGTAGCCGCCTGGCATGGCGAACGCATTCACGGTGGCGTCATCGAGCACCGTGAAGCGCCACGGCAGATCGGGCTGCTCCGAGGCGCGCGCCACCTTGCGGCCGACCGAATCCACGTAGGCCGCGAGCGCAGCGTCATCGTAGATGCCGTACTCGGACGTGGCGGCCGTGTAGCCCTCGCGGCCGAGCGCGGCCTCCTGCGTGGGCGTGACGAGCGTGAACTCGTGCTTGCCGGTGGCGGGATTCACCGCGCAGCCCGCGGCGAACAACGCAAGCGCGATCAGAGCGAGCATCGCGAGCGTGGTGGAGAAAGCCCTCGGCTTCACGACGGACATGACAGGTTCCCCGGATGGATGGACGACAGCAGGCTGCGGACGCATCTAGTAACGCGGCACCGTGGGGTCGACATCGCGCGACCACGCGTCGATGCCCCCCTCGAGATTGGTCACATTCGTGTAGCCCTGAGCGCGCAGGAACTGCTGCGCACGGGCGCTGCGGCCACCGTGATGGCACGCCACCACCACCGGGCGATCGCGCGGCACGTCGGCCAGACGAAGCGGCAACGTGGCGAGCGGCAGGTGCTGCGCGGCCGGGAAGCGCGCCACCGCCAACTCGCTGGCCTCGCGCACATCGAGCAACACCAGATCATCGCCGCGCTTCAAGCGCTCGGCGAGTTCGCGCGCGGTACAGCTGGACGCACTTGGCGTGGGACTCGGATCCATGAGTGGGGCTCCGATGACGAGGGGCTCCGGCGGCACAGGGGATGTGGCCATGCGCGCACTCCAGCGCGCGGCAACCCGCACGTTAGGGCGTTCGGGGCCGCACCGGCAAGTGCGGGCGTTCACTTCGGTGGGCTCGCGGACTGGCCGTGCCGCCCGAGACTCCTTACATTGCGCGCGCCAGCATCCCCTTCCCTGACCCGGCCCGATCCCGCAGGCCTCCGGAGGACTCTCGTGAGCCCCAAGACCAGCGCTGACCCTGCCCTCGATCAG
>JAIOPA010000484.1 GCA_021414165.1 Candidatus Eiseniibacteriota bacterium | reverse complement strand
TCCGCGCTCTCGACCACGCACGGGCCGGCGATGATGAGGAGCCGCGGCCCACCGGCCTCGGCTCCCCCGATGTCGAACGTCTTCACGAGTGCTTCGCCTCGGCGTGCGCGGCCGGCGTGGCCTCGGGCACGAAGTCGTTATTGCCCACGCGTGCGGCACGGCGCTCGAGCGAGGCGCGCACGAAGTCGCGGAACAACGGGTGCGGATCATGCGGACGGCTACGCAGCTCCGGATGGAACTGCACGGCCAGGAACCAGGGGTGATCGGGCAGCTCGACGATCTCGACCAGTTCGCGGCCCACGCACTTGCCCGACAGCACCAGACCGCGCGAGGTGAGCTGCTGCGCGTACTTATTGTTCAACTCATAGCGATGGCGATGCCGCTCGTTCACCTCGGACGTGCCGTAGGCACGCTGCGCCAGGCTGCCCTCACGCAGGGCGCACTTGTAGGCACCCAGGCGCATGGTGCCGCCCTTCTCGGTGACGCCGGCCTGATCGGCCAGCAGATCGATCACCTTGTGCTCGCTGCCCGCATCGAACTCGCTGGAGTTGGCATCGGCCCAACCCACCACGTTGCGCGCGAACTCGACCGTGGCGACCTGCATGCCCAGACAGATGCCGAAGTACGGCACGCTCTTCTCGCGCGCGTACTGCGCCGCGAGGATCTTGCCCTCGACACCACGCTCCCCGAAGCCACCGGGCACCAGGATGCCGTCGACATCGGCGAGCAGCGCGGCCGCGCCGCGCGACTCGATGTCGGTGGCCTCGACCCAGCGCAGGTTCACGCGCGCCTTGTTGGCCGCACCGGCATGCACGAACGACTCGATGATGCTCTTGTAGGCATCGCGCACGTGCGTGTACTTGCCGACAATGGCGATCTCGCACTGCTTCTCGGGGCGCGTCACGCGGCGCACGAACTCGGCCCACGACGCCAGATCGGCCGGCTGCGCGTTCTTGTCGGGCAGCGCCAGCATGTCGACCACCAGGTCATCGAGCCCGCCGTCGTGGAACACGAGCGGCACCTCGTAGATGCTGCTCACGTCGGTCGCCGCGATCACGGCCTCGGTCGGTACGTTGCAGAACAGCGCGATCTTCTCGCGCACGTCGGAATCGAGCGGCGTCTCGCTGCGGCACAAGAGGATGTCGGCCTGGATCCCGATCTCGCGCAGCTCCTTCACGGAGTGCTGCGTGGGCTTGGTCTTCACCTCGCCCGCGGCCTTGATGTACGGCACCAGCGTGACGTGCACGAACACGACGTCCTTGCGGTGCTCGAGCTTCAGCTGACGCATGGCCTCCAGGAACGGCAGCGACTCGATGTCGCCCACCGTGCCGCCGATCTCGACGATGTGCACGTCGGCCTGCGTGGTGAGCGACAGCGAGTGCACGCGCTTCTTGATCTCGTCGGTGACGTGCGGGATCACCTGCACGGTGCGCCCGAGGTAATCGCCTCGGCGCTCGCGCGACAGGATCGAGTCGTAGATCTGGCCGGCCGTCACGTTGTGGCTGCGCGTGACCGAGGCCTGCGTGAAGCGCTCGTAGTGGCCCAGGTCCAGATCGGTCTCGGCGCCGTCATCGGTGACGAACACCTCGCCGTGTTGGAACGGGCTCATGGTGCCCGGATCGATGTTCAAGTACGGATCGAGCTTCTGGATGGTCACGCGGAAGCCGCGCGACTTGAGCAGCAGTCCCAGCGACGCCGCGGCGATGCCCTTGCCGAGCGACGACACCACACCACCGGTCACCACGACGATCTTGGCCATGGCCTGCTCTCCCTGGGTCATGCCCGTTGTGAACGACACACGAATGAACGATCTCGACGAATCGGCTACAGCCTAGCGCCCCGCGGGCGGTGGGCCCCGGCGCTCCAGCGCCGCCATCTGCTCCGGGGTGTCGACGCCCGCGAACGGACGCTCCCCCAGCACGACCTTGATACGCACCCCGCGCTCGACCGCGCGCAACTGCTCCAACCGCTCGGCGAGTTCCAGCCGGCCCGGAGGCCAGGTCGAGAACGCCTCGAGCACATCACGCCGGAACGCGTACACGCCCGCATGCCGCAGCGCCGGTCCGCCACGCGATGCCCCCGCGAGGTCGGCACGACTGAAGTACAGCGCGAAGCCTGCATCGTCCAGCACCACTTTCACGACGTGTTCTGATGCCATGGCCTCGAGGTCGGGCTCATGATGCGCCACGGTGCCCATGCGCACGCTGGCATCGGCGCGCATCGCGGCCACCAGACGGCTCACCGCACCGGTCTCGAGTTCCGGCTCGTCACCCTGCAGGTTCAGCACGACCTGGGCCCACGGCCGACGGCGCGCGACCTCGGCCACACGGTCGGTGCCGCTCGTGCAATCCGGCGACGTCATCTCGACCGTGGCGCCCCAGCCGCGCGCAGCGGAGGCGATGCGGTCGTCATCGGTGGCGATGACCAGCTCGTCCAGGCCGTGAGCAGCGCGAGCGCGCTCGTAGACATGCTGCAGCATGGGCTTCCCCCACAACATCGCGAGGGGCTTACCCGGAAAACGCGACGCGCCGTAGCGGGCGGGGATCACGCCCAGTACGGCGCGGCTGGATTCGTTGGGACCCGTGAGCACGGGAGCGCAAGTT
>JAIOPA010000483.1 GCA_021414165.1 Candidatus Eiseniibacteriota bacterium | reverse complement strand
ACCCAGCTTCGGGTTGGCACTGATCACATGCTCGTCGAACTGCTTGCCGTTCACGCTCCAACCGCCATTGCTACGGTCGAACACGAACGTACGCTCCGTGACGACCTCGGCACGGTTGATCGGCGGAAGGTCGAAGAACTTCGTGGGGATCCGGCTGTTGTCGGTGGCGTCCAGCGTGCCGTCGACGATGAACTGCATCATCTTGGTGCCGAGCGCCAACGGAAGGATCTTGCCCGTCGGGCCACGGCCGTCGGTCTGCTCCTGGCAGTTCACGAGGTACAGCTTCGTACCGCTCGCCACCTTGGAGAAGTCGATGATCACGTCGACGCGGCTCGCGACCGTGAACCGGATGTTCTTCACGGTAAGCGGCTTCGGCAGGAAGTTACCGTCGTGCGAGCACTGCGTCATCGTCATGCCGTTCGACATGAAGATGTTGTAGAAGCGGCTGGTGCCGATGTTCAGCATGCGGAAGCGGTACTTGCGGCGCGCGACGCGCATGAACGGCGCGATCTTGCCATTCACCGTCATCTTGTCGCCGATGATGCCGTCCAGGTTGAACAGGTCGAAGTAGCCCTTGCCCTGGGGCGAGAACACGCGATCGTGGAACACCAGCGGCACATCGAACTTGCCGCTCGGCAGACGCCACGCCTGCGGGTTCGAGTCGTTCTCGTTACCCGTGTCGAACTCATTGAACAGGAAGTACAGACCCATGTTGCCGCGGTACACGTTCTGCGACGTGAAATCGAGGCAGTGGTCGTGGTACCAGAGCGTGCTCATGGTCTCGCGCATGTCGCCCTGCGGACCGAACTTGGGATCCGTGAAACCGGCGCGCTTGTTCAGGTAGAACGAGTCATGCCAGGTGTCCTTCTCGATCATGTCCAGCGGATTGCCATCCGACTCGGAATCCGTGTGGCCATTGTGCAAGTGCGTCGTGGGCGTCGGGCGGCCGTAGCCCCGGTGGTCCGCCAGCGACGGCAGGTGATTGCAGAAGCGCAGCATGACCGGACGATCGTACTTCGCGTGGATACGAGGGCCGGGGAACATGCCATTGAAGAGCCACACGTCGTCGAGCGGCAGCTCGCGGTGCCAGCTCGCCTGCGCGGGGGCATTGTGGTTGCAGTAGAAGTCCATGTTCGCCGGGTCGTACAGATTCCAGTGCTGGTGGCCATTCGAACGGCCCATCTCACCCGCGACCGTGTTGCAGCCCTCGGTCGGCGCTGGGTAACCGGAATCCGCGCAGAACTCCTCCAGGTTCATCGGCTTGGCGACCGGCGGGATCGGCAGTTCCTCGACCCACGGCGTGGTCGGGGGCGACACGACACTGCTCGCCGCACCGGCGGCACGGCTCGAGAGACCGGCCTTGGCCACGAGGAATCCACCGCTCGTGAGCAGGCCCATCTTGAACAGATCGCGGCGGGTCAGCTTGGCGTCGACGATCTCGACGCGATTCTTGCGGGCCGTCTCGGCCAGCTTCTGCTTCCAGGTCAACATCGGTGTGTCCTTTCAGGTTTGGGGCGGCGCGCGGAGCGCAGCCTTCCCCAGGAGAGTTCAGTTCGTGTGAGTGGGCCTACCGCAGGACGACGAGCTTGAGCTTCGACTCCTGCCCGCCCGTGCGGCTGACCAGGAAGTACACGCCGTTCGCCACGTTGCGGCCGCCATCATCACGGCCATCCCACGTGAGCACCGTACGGCCGGCTTCCATCGTGCCCTTGTGCAGCGTGCGCACCTGACGGCCCGCGAGGTCGATCATGCGGACCTCGGCAGCGCCACCGCGCGACGGGATCACGAACGACACGTTGAGCGCGCCGCCCTTGTAGGGCAGCGGCCATGCCGCCAGCGAACGAGCCGCCAGCACCTCACCACCCTGCACCGGCTTGCCACCGAACTGAACGCTCGCCGACACCACGCGGAACGAGCCACGGCCCTTGGTCGCCGTGTAGGCGATCACCGGCGCGCCGCT
>JAIOPA010000084.1 GCA_021414165.1 Candidatus Eiseniibacteriota bacterium | reverse complement strand
CCCGGTGGTGTAGAGCCCATCGCTCGCCACGGTGTAGACGAGGATCGGCACCAGTTCGGCCAGCTCCGCCACGTCGAACTGGTAGACCAGGTGCGGCACCAGCATGAGCACCACGACGCTGGCGAGCAGCCCCAGCGCGAGCTTGAGCACAACCGCGATGCCATGCGCCCGGAACAACAGGTCGAAGCGGCCGCGCGCCTCGTACTCCGCGGCATAGCGCTCGAGGAACACCTCGAAGTTGCCCGTCGAGATCGATGCGAAGCCGGTCACGGCCAGTGCGAGCGTGAGGATGCCGTAGTTGGTGGGACCCAACCAGCGCAGCACGAGCGCGAAGTACAACATGCCCGAGACCAGCGCCGCGATCTTCTCGAGCGCCAGGAAGAACGCGCCACGCGTGACATGACGTGCGATCTCGCCGCGCTTCATGCAGCCCCCGATCCAGCGGCCGACAGCGCATCGAGTTCCTGTTCGAGGAACGCGCGCAGGTGCGACAGGTGCGTGGTGGCGGGCGGCAGCGGGCGGTTGCTCATGAGCACGCCGGGCATGTCGGGATGCGTGGGGTCATAGCCATGCATGGCGGCGAGCGGCGCGCGCCCCATGTACGAGGGTACCATGAGCACGCCGGGATCGAGCAGGAACACGTCGTCACCGTAGCGATGATCGGCGAAGTCGGCGCCGGCCTCGGCGAGGTCCTGCGGTGCGAGCCAGCGGCCGTGCTGTGCGGGCCCCAACGCGGCGCGCACGGCCTCACGCGCGGCCGGCGTGTGCCACCAGAAGCGCGCCATCGTCGAATCGAAGAACGCCAGATAGTCGCGGCCGCGCGCCACCGGCAAGGCCTCCAGCGCGCGCATCACGTCGACCGTGCGCGTGACATCGACCATGCCGTGGTCCGAGCACAGATAAAGCCACGGCTCGCGGCCCGCGCGTCGAGCGGCGTCGGCCGCATCGCCGAACCAGCGCGACCACTCGGCCACGTTCGTGCGCACGCCCGCGCCCTGCGTGCCCTCGTGATGCAGACGCGCATCGAGCACGGCGGAGTACACGAACACCAGATCATGGCCGCCACGCTCGAGCGCCGCCAGCGCCTGCGCGCGGGCCTCGGGCTCGCTCGTGCGCCAGTTCCAGCCCTGCCATGCCAGCTTGCGGCGCTCGAGCGAATCCCACAGCGAATCGCACGGCAGCCCACCGGGCGCGAAGATGTCTGACTGCTCGGGCAGGTCGAACGCGGGCAGTTCCTCGCGCGGGACCTCGTACAGATTGAAATAGCCACGCACCCGCCGGGCGACCTGCGCGGTGAGCCACTGCGTGAGGCGCCAGCTCTGGCGCAGCCGCGCGGGCAGCCAGCGCAACCACTCGAGGCCGCGGAACACGCCCCCGCCCTCGGGCGCACGGCGGTACATGAGCCAACGGCCGTGTTCGCGCGCGAGCTTGCCCGTGAACGCGGTGGGCAGTGCGCCGGAGCTGAACCCCAGCACGGTCGCGAGCGGGCGGCGCTCCGCGAGCACGGGCGCGAACGCCGCGTCGTGTCCCACGAGCGACCAACCGAGTGCATCCACGAGCACCACGACCATGACCGGCTTCATGCTTCACCGCCGGTGCGCAGGCCTTCGTGCAGCGCACGGTCCCACGCGCGCACCACGTCGAGCGCGGCATCGGCGAACGTGGTCGCTCGCGTCACGCCGAGCGCCGAGAGCGCGCGCAGCGCCTCGCCCGAGAGCCGCGGCGAGGACGGCGCCAGTGAAGCGGCCAGCAGCAGCGCGACCGCGCTGCCGTGGATGCGCAGCGCCGGCGTGCCGTGCGTGGCCCGCAGCAGGCGATCGGCGAGCGGCGGCGTGTGGCCATCGTTCGCACGGTAGCCGAGCGAACGGCGCACGCGGCGCGCCAGCGAGCCGCGGCGAGCCGAGTGCAGCACACGCGCGAAAGGTTCGTTCGGCTCGAGCCCGGTCGCGGCCTCGTGCCACCAGACCGCCACCCAGCCGCGTACGACGGCATACCACGCGTCCGGGAACGCCGAGGCCGGCGTGACGCTGGCGTCGTTCGCGCGCCACGCGAGCGCCTCGCTCCAGACCGGATCGAGCCCGGCCCACGAGCCCGCGAGCCACGTGGGCAGCGCCTCGGGCGCCGGCAACGTGCGAGCCGCCGCGACACGCGCAGCCGCTCCCGCAGGCCACTCGCCCCGCGCCAGCAGCCGCGCACCTGCGATCTCGAGCGACGCCTTGAGCACGGCGTGACGCGCACGCAACGCGGGCAGGCCCTCGCTGGGCGCGAGCCAGGCCCACAGCAGTTCGAATGCGCGGTTCTCGAGCAACAGCACACGCTCCTCGGCGCTCACGTGGCCGGCCGTCCAGTGGGCCGACGGCGCGAACGCACGCGGTGCTCCGGCGATCACACGGCCGGTGCGCGCCAGTTCGAGCGTGCCCGGGCGCGCCGGCATGCGGCCAAGGCCCTCGGGCGTGATCCACGCCACCTCGAGCGGTCCCACGAGCGCCGAGCCCGTGACCACGGCGGAACGTTCCGCGCGCGCACGCGCGCGCGCGTACGCGCACGCGGTTTCTGTAGGGAGCAGCGCGTACAGGTCCAGGTCGGACAGCGAGACCCGCTGGCCCTGCACCGTGGCCCACACCGCTTCGCCGCTGGCGTGACTACCGGCCAACACGAGCGCCAACAGGTCCGGGCCGGCCCATGCGAGCACGCGCTCGAACTCGGGTCGCAGCGCGTCGGAAACACCGGAGCCCGTGCCCGGTGCGAGCCGGTCCACGGGCTCCAGATGCACGCGTGCCGCCGCGCTCACGCGTACCCCCGCACCACGCAGGGGCCGACGCGCGCCGGCCAGGGCGTTGGGGGGATGGCCACGCGGCTGCGGCACATGACGAACGACCTCGACTTAGATGCGGCGGTAGATGAATCCCGGGATCTCGTGGACGCGGCGATTGAGCACCGTGCCGAGCACGCGTCCGCCCGACTTGCGCAGCATATCGACGGCACGCGTGACGACCGGGCGCTTGGCGCGTCCCGCATGCAGCACCAGCACCACACCGTCGAGCTGCGCGGCGAGCGAGGCCGAATCCGGGGACTCCACGACAGGCGGGCCGTCGAAGATGACCCAGTCGAACGAACCCATGGCGGAGTCCACGATACTGCGCACCGCCTGGGGCGAGATGAGACCCGCGCGCACGGCTTCCTCGGTGGCCGGGATGGCCGCCAGGTTCGGCGTCATGAACCCGGCCATGGCCGCCGACGCGATGCGCGGATCGAGCACGGCATAGCGCTGCGTGTCATCGGCGTAGCAGACCGGACGGCGCGCATGCGCATCAACGTAAAGCACGCGCATGCTGCCATGCGCGAGCGACTGTGCGAACTGGAGCGACACCGTGCTGGTGCCCTCACCCGCCTGCGCGCTCGAGAACATGATCGCGCGGATACCGCGCTCGGGCAGCGTGTTCTCGAGATTCACGCGCAATGCCGTGGTCTCGCGGATCGCGTCCTCGGTCAGGTCCACGCCACCCAGCAGAGGCAACGGCGCGAGCGCGGGATCGGCGGGCGTGTGCCCCCAACCCGCGTTCGGGTCGTGCCCCGGCGGCATGCCGATCGGCGCCGGCCCGAGACCGAGATGCTCGCGCTTGGACTCGGCCTTCTTCAGCGCGTCGTAGATGCGGGACATGAGCGGATCTCCAGGGGAAGGAGGGTGCTAGCCACTGCGACGACGGCGCTCGGAGAGCGACGCCAGCACCGGCAGATCGAGGTATTCCTCGGCCTGGTTCGCCGTGCGAACCGTGAGGTCGAGACCATCGATGAAGAACGCGATCGCGATGCCGACGAGCAGACTGAACGCCGGCGCGAGCAGGATGCGCACGACGTCGAGCGGGTTCGTGGCGCTCGCGACACCGGCCGGCGCGAGCAGCACGACGCTCACGTCCTGCGAGGTGTTCGCGGTGATGTTGGCCTGATCGCGCGCCTCGGTGACCTCACGCAGACGCGCGCGAAGCGACAAGAGGTCGGCATCGATCTCGTCCATCTTCTTGAGGTCCGAGGGCGCGGTCGCCAACTGCTGGCGGACCGAGGCGAGCTCCTGATCGAGCACCGCGACCTTGGCCTGCAGCTGGTTCACGCGGCCACCCGCCATGCGCACTCGGGCATCGACTTCCTTGCGCAGCAACGTCTGGAGCGTCTCGAGCGTCTGGCGCGCACCCACGACCTCGGGAGCGTCATCCCGCAGCGTCTCGGTGAGCGATGCGATCTTGGCCTGCTGATCGACGATGCGCGTCTTGAGCGTGACCAGAGCGGTCTCGTTCGTGAACTGCGCCGAGGCGTCGAACGTCGGCAGATCGATGTCCGGATCCTCCTGCATCTTGCGCATGGCCTGCTCGACACTCTGAGCCGCGGCCAGATCGGCAGCCATCTCGCTGCGGCGCTGCTCGAGCACTGCGGACTGCGACAGCCAGCTCTGCGTCTGCTGCAGCGGCACGGCGACGCCGGTCTGCTCGGTGTACGCGCGGCGCTCCTGCATGCGGGCCGCGATGCGGCCCTCGAGGTCGGAGACCTGCTGCTCGAAGAACTTCGCCGGGCCATCGCTGGTGCCACGATTGCGGCGGTACTCCATGTACGCATCGATCACCGCCGTGCACGCGATCTGCGCGACCGACGGATCGAGCGACGTGTAACCGATGGCGATGACGTTCGACTTGCCCATGACCTCGGCGTCGATGCTGCCGGGCTCGAGCGTCGCGATGACGTTCGACTTCTTGGCCTCTTCGGCGAACAGTTCGCGCGCGCGCTTCACCACGGGCACGCTGCGCACGATCTGCATCTCGGAGCCCAGCTCCTGCTCCCAGTCGCTGAAGATCTGGCGCTCGGGACGCAGCACGCTCTGGCGCTCACCTCGCTTGACCAGGATACGGCCCGACGAGATGTAGTAGGTCGGCGTCGTGAGCGCGACGGTGACCACCGTTGCGGTCGTGACGAGGAACAGGCCGAGGATGATCCACTTGCGGCGGAAGAGGACCGCGAGGAACTCGCGTGCGGTCGCCTGGCGCGCCAGCGTGGGCCCTGCCGTCGGGCCTGGGATCTGGGTCTGGTTCATGACATGTGCCTCGTTATTCCCGGACGACGCGCGTCACGAAGACGCGGTCGAGGTTGAACAGCTCCCAGCCCACGAGCGAACTGGACAGCAGGTTGCTGGCCGGTCCGAGGAACTGGGTGGCAAACACGGTGATGTTGCCGAGCGTCGAGCGCGGCACGAAGATGATGTCGAAGCGGCCCACGACCGCGTCCTCGAGATCGTCGCCCTTCATGAGGCGATCGAGCCGGATGCGCGAGACCGCGACCGTGTGCGCGCCGTCGCGGTGGAACAGCAGCACGCTGTTGCGCGCCGCGTCGTCCTTGAGGCCACCCGCGGCCGTGACGGCCTGCATGACGGTGACGAACGGACCGGCCGGATAGCTGCCCGGACGCTCGACGCGGCCGAGCACGTGCACCACGTTGCCCGCCGTCGTCACGACATTCACGACCACGCGCGGCAGCTTGAGATCGGCCGACAGGAGCGCGATGAGGTTCTTCTGCAGCTCCATGGGCGTGAGACCGGCCGCGACCACATCGCCGGCCGGGAACACCGTGATGCGGCCATCGGGACGCACGTTGCACTCACGCACATCGATCGAGCCATCGGAGCGGCGGCCGAAGTCGAGCTGGAGATGATCGCCCGGCACGATGCGATACTCGGGCACGCGGCTCCAGTCCATCCCGGCAGAATCCGCGGGCGTCAGCACCGTGTCCGCCCAAGCCGCGACCGGCATGCCGAGGGCCAGGACGACAAGCAGGATGACGTTTCGAAGCTTCACGCGATTCTCTCCCCCGATATGAGGCTGTCCGGGGCACGCGCGCTGTCGTCGTCGCCACCTCACGAGAGGGTGGCGCCACGAGGATCAGACCTACACGAGCCCCGGGCGAACGCCCGGCTTACACTTCGCCGACATGGCCACATCGATAGCTGCTGTCTGCGGTCTTGTCGCGATGTAGTAGCAACGTGCGTCTGGGGAGTTCCTCCGCCTTCGTGGGCTCAGCCACCGGGGACTCACAGTGACCAGGGACCCCAAGTATGCGGGCCTGTTCCGTGCAAGTCAACGGCGCTTGGTCCTCCCTGACGCACCGCCGGTATCGGCAACGGGCGAACTGCACTTGAGCCGTTCAGTAGCAGGGCCGACTCGCCCGGGCCCGCCCGGGGCGCCGACCTGACATTCCGGCGACTCCACGCCACGTACCCACGGGCCAGGCTCTGGATCTGGGCCCGCTTGGGACGCACCGGGCCGCTCAGGCCCGCCCCGACCCGCCCCGCTCAGCCCAGTTCGGCGAGCACCGCCCCACAGAGGAGCGGGATCATGATCTCGTGGTGGCCGGTGAGGGCGTAGCCCTTGGCGCCTGCCGCCCGCGTCGGGCGCTCGAGCACATTCATACGGGGCCGGTAGTGCTGGATCTGGTCCAGGTTCACGGTGGTGAGCCCGGCCAGCGACGCCCCCAGGTTGCGGGCGACGGCCAGCGCCTTCAAGAACACCTCGGGCATGAGCACGGCCGAACCCAGGTTCAGCACCACCGCGCCCTCGGCTTGCGACAACGTGGCGGACAGGATGCGGAAGTCGCGCAGGCTGGTCTCGCCGAGCGCCGCCCCATCGCAGGCCGGGTCGTAGTGGATCGTGTCGGTGCCCAACGCCACATGCACGGTGGCCGGGATGCCGGCACGCGCACAGCCCGCGAGCAGCGAGATACCGCGATGCGGCGCGGACTCGGCATTGAGCGCACGGCCCCAGGCCTCGCCCAGACCGTCGCGCGCGGCGGCGGCCTCGCGCGCGACGCGGTTCATGAACGCGCCCGTCTCATCGACCATCCCGAACGCGCCGGTCTGCAGATGGGCATCGACGTCCTCGGAGGTGCGGCCGAGCATGGCCAGCTCGATGTCGTGGATCGCCGTGGCGCCGTTCATGGCCACGTGGCGGATGACGCCGCGATCGATGAGTTCGAGCAGGCACGGCACCACGCCGACCTTGACCACATGGCCACCGGCGAGCACCACCACCGGGCGGCCCGCGCGATGCGCGGCCACGATGCGCGCCACCACTTCTCGCAGCGCGCGCGCGGCCAACTGATCGGGTAGCGAGCGCAGCAACGCCGCGGCCGCCGCGGGCTCGAGCGGCTTGGCCAGATCCGACACGTCCACCTTGGTGGCGCGGTCGGCGGCCGGCATACGCTTCAAGCGCGTTAGATCGGCCTCGGCGAAACGGCTCATGGCGTGTACTCCTGCAGCACGACCTTGATCGAACCGATCGCCACCTTGCTCTTCATGAGCACCGGCATACGGCGCGCGTCATCGGTGAGCCAGATCACGAGGCGGCCGTTGTTCTTGAAGATACCGCCGGCTTTGAGGTGCGGCTCGATCACGATGCAGTTGAACTTGCCGGCCGGCGTCTTGACCGTCTCGCGCCCCAGCACGTGCACATCCATGGGCGTGGTCTTGCGGCTCGCGTGGTAGTCGAACACGACGTGGCCACCGAGCGGCAATGGCTTGAAGCGCGTGAGATAGAACGACGACAGCGCGTCCTGCACCGTCCCGGGCAGCGGGTAGGTCTGGCCGTTCTTGTAGCGCATGCGCGAGGAATCGGGCTCGTACAGGAGCGTATCGTTCGCACGGTAGCCACCCTCGCGACGGTCCTCGAAGTAGCGGCGGCTGAACCGGCCGTCGACATCCCAGAACGACTCGATGCGGTTACGCACCTTGTACATGCTGCTGAAGAAGCCGTTCGACTCGGCGCGCGCGACGAGCCGCCACACGCGGTGCCCGTTGAACTCGGTGACCTCGGGGACCTCGAGCCAGGCGCTGCCCGCCTTGATGATGCCGTACTGCACGCTGAACCGCAGCGACTCGCCGGCCTTGAACGGCTCGGCCGAGGCGGGGATGGTGTCGAGCGCGGCGCCGAAGCCGGTGCTGTCCGGCAGCTCGGGTTCGTCGGCGCGGCCAGGCGCGGCCGGCGCGAACGCCATGGCGGCGGCGAGGAGCAGGGTCCAGAGCAGGCCCGGGCTGGGCCGATGGGCGACTGGCCCCAGCCCCAAGAGCCCTCTAGTATGTCGTGCGCGGATGAAGTTCCTCATGCACACGAGCATCGCAAGACCAGTGCCGTGCCGTTAGCGGCCATCGTGGGAGTGACTATGTCGTCGAGCCAATCGCCTGTCAAACCTCGCCTTGCGCCATCGGAGCGGCTCCAGAACGTGCCGCCCTACACGCTGGCCAAGGTGTTCCAGAATCGCGACGAGAAGATGCGACAGGGCGTCGATGTGATCGACCTGGGTGTGGGGAACCCTGACATCCGGCCGCCGCAGATCGCGCTCGACGCGCTGCAGGCCGCCCTGGTCGACCCCAAGGTCCAGAACCACCGCTACCCGTCGTTCAACGGCCTGCCCGAGTTCCGCTCCGCGGTGGCCGGTTGGTACGGCAAGCGGTTCGGCGTCGGCATCGACAGCGAGAAGGAAGCGATCGCGCTGGTCGGCTCCAAGGAAGGCATCGCCAAGTTCTTCCTGGCGCACCTGAACCCGGGCGACACGATCCTGCTGTGCACGCCGTGCTACCCCGCCTATCTGGGCGTGGCCGCACTCGCGCAGGTCCGGCTCATCGAGGTGCCGCTGCTCGCGCAGAACGACTTCCGCCCCGATCTGGGTGCGATCTCCGAGGCCGATGCACGCGCGGCCAAGGTCATCTTCCTGAACTACCCGAACAACCCGACCGGCGGCACCGAGACGCCCGAGGTCTACGACGAGGTGCTGGCGTTCGCGCGCAAGTACGACCTGTTCGAGGTCTCGGACATCGCGTACTGCGACCTGCCGCTCGATCCGTCGTACCGCGCGCGCTCGTTCCTGCAGCACGACCGCGATAAAGAGCGCAGCATCGAATTCCACTCGTTCTCGAAGAGCTACAGCATGCAGGGCTGGCGGCTGGGATTCGCCGCCGGTAACCCGGAAGTCATCGGCAACCTGGCGCGCATCAAGTCGAACATGGACTTCGGTGTGTTCATGGCGATCCAGCGCGCGGGCTTGGCCGTGCTGAACGGACCGCAGGATTACTGCGCCGATGCGGCCAAGTTGTATCGCGCCCGTGGCGAGGCGTTTTTGAACGCGCTCGCGCCGCTCGGTGTGCCGTGCAAGCTGCCGCGCGCCACGCTCTATCTGTGGCTGCCGATCCCGCAGGGCTTCGCGAACTCGCTCGACTTCACGGCCGACCTGCTCGATAAGACCGGCGTGGTGGTCTCACCCGGCTCGGGCTTCGGCAATGCCGGCGAGGGCTATGTGCGCATCGCGCTGTGCGCCGATGAAGCACGTTGCCGCGAGGCCGGTGAGCGCATCGTGAAGGCGGGTTACACGTGGTGAACGCGGTTGCCGGGGCGGCCGCGCGCCGCCCCGCACTGCGGCTCGCATGACCGACCTGCGCTCCCCCGCGCCGGGACTCGGCCGCATCGCCACACTCACGCTGCTCGCGGTCGGCATCGCGCTCTGGCTGGTGCATGCGTGGATCACGATCGCGGCGCCCGGGCGTTCGCTGCTGTCGTTCGATAGCGCCGAGTACGCGTTGGCGGCCCGCGACCTGGTCACCACCGGACGGCTCACCACGCCCTACTCGTATGTGGGCGCGTTGAACGAGCACCTGCGGCCGCCGTACCCGCTGCTCGCGGGGCATCCGTTGTTGCCGGTGCTCGAGGCCGGCGTGTTCAAGCTGTTCGGCGCGCACGCCTGGGGCAAGCTCGTGCCGGTGGCG
>JAIOPA010000083.1 GCA_021414165.1 Candidatus Eiseniibacteriota bacterium | reverse complement strand
GCACCCTTGCACCGAGCGGCTGATTCGCGTTTCATGTGACCGCGAACGCGTTCCCTCCGCACTCCCTCCACACAGGCCCAAACGCTCATGCACGATCTCAAGTTCCTCCGCACGCACCGCGACAAGGTCGAGGCCGGTATCGCCCTCAAGGGCGTCACGCTGGACCTCACGCGCTTCTATCTCATCGAGGAGCGCCGTCTGGCGCTGTTGCACGAGACGGAGCAGCTCAAGGCCAAGGGCAATGCGGCCAGCGAGGAGATCGCCAAGCTCAAGAAGGCGGGCGCCGATGCGTCGGCGTCGATCACCGAGATGCGCGATCTGCGCGACAAGGTGAAGGATCTCGACACCGAGCTGCGCCAGTTGGAGGAGGAGTCCACGAACCTCGCGGCGTGGATCCCGCAGCTGCCGCACCCGAGCGTGCCGCCGGGCTCCGATGCGACCGCCAACAAGGTGCATCGCACCTGGGGCGACATCCGCAAGTTCGACTTCGAGCCCAAGCCGCACTGGGAGATCGCCACGAACCTCGGGCTGCTCGACTTCGATCGCTCCATCAAGATCTCGGGCGCCGGCTTCCTGCTGTTCACGGGCCTGGGTGCCCGGCTCGAGCGCGCGCTCATCAACTTCATGCTCGACTTCCACACGCAGAAGCACGGCTACACCGAGATGTCGGTGCCGCATGTGGTGCGCCGCGCCGCGCTGTTCGGCACGGGCCAGCTGCCGAAGCTCGAAGGCGACATGTATCACATCGGTGAGGACGATCTGTTCCTGAACCCCACCGCCGAGGTGCCGGTCACGAACATCTACCGCGACGAGATCATGGAGCCCGGCCAGGTGCCGGCCTATGTCACGGCGCATTGCGCGTCGTACCGCCGCGAGGCCGGTGCGGCGGGCCGCGACACGCGCGGCATGGTGCGCGTGCACCAGTTCGACAAGGTCGAGTTGGTCAAGATCGTGCCGCCCGAGACGAGCTACGACGAGCACGAGAAGCTCGCGCGCGACGTGGCCGACATCTTCGAGGCGCTCGAGCTGCCGTACCGCGTGCTGCTGCTGTGCTCGGGTGACATGAGCTTCGCCGCGGCCAAGTGCTACGACTTCGAGGTGTGGTCGCCCGGGACGCAGACGTGGCTCGAGTGCAGCTCGTGCTCGAACTTCGAGGACTTCCAGTCGCGCCGCATGGGCATGCGCTTCCGTCGTGAAGCGGGCGCGAAGGTCGAGTTCCCGCACACGCTCAACGCGTCGGGCGTCGCACTGCCGCGCACGTTCGCCACGATCCTCGAGAACCACCAGCAGGCCGACGGCTCGGTGGTGATCCCGAAGGCATTGCGTCCGTACCTCGGCGGCCTCGAGGTCCTGAAGCCGGGCGCATGATCCGTCCGAGCGGCACCACGTCACGCGGCAAGCAGCTGCTCAAGACCGCGTTGTTCGTGGGCGGTAGCCTGCTCGTGGTGGCGGTGTTCCTGTTCACGCAGAACGCCGTGGGACGCCTCACTCGCGAGGTGTCCACCACGTCCGAGCTGCTGGCGCGCGTGGCGGCGCAGGCCACCATCCCGTCCACGCGCAATCCGCAGCTGCAGCGCGTGCTCGTCGAGATGCAGTCGGGCATCAGCTTCCCGATCGTGATCACCGACACGACCGGCGTGCCGCGCGCATGGAGCCGCATCGGCGTGCGCAACGAAGACGTGTCGCCGGAGTCGATCGACAGTCTCACCGCGGGCTTCACGATCGCGCCCATCATCGCGGCGCGGATCCAGAAGGTGCGGAGCGAGATCCCCGCGCTCGATCGCGTGCACGCGCCGATCCCGCTACGCCAGGGACCGGCTGCGCCGATCCTGGG
>JAIOPA010000404.1 GCA_021414165.1 Candidatus Eiseniibacteriota bacterium | reverse complement strand
GCGCCCGGGCCCAGGTCGGCCAGATACTCGGCGGCACGGATCACGAGCGGATCATGTTCGACCACCACCAGCGTGTTCGAACGCGAGGTGAGCTCGTTCAAGATCGCGATCAGCCGCTCGGTGTCGCGCGGGTGCAGGCCGGCGGTGGGCTCATCGAGCACGTACAACGTGTCGGCCAGGTTGGCGCCGAGCGCGTTGGCCAGCTCGATGCGCTGGGCCTCGCCGCCCGACAGCGTGCGCGTGTGCCGGTCGAGCGTGAGATAACCCAGATCCACGCGCAGCAGGAACTGCAGCCTTGACGCCATCTCGTGCAGCGCCACGCCCGCCACGACCTTCTGCGACGCGCTGAACTCCAGGGCCGCAAGGAACTTGGCGGTCTCGCCCACCGGCATGGCGCAGACCTCGGCGATGTTCTTGCCGCCCAACCGCACCAGCAGTGCCTCGGGCCGCAGCCGCGTGCCGTGGCACACGCCACAGCGCCGCGGCGACTGGTAGCGCTTCACGATGAACCGGTTGCCGGCCTTGTACGACTTCTGCTGCAGGCGCTCCAGGAACGGGATCGCGCCGCGGAACTCCTTGCTGCCCTCCATGACCAGCTTCTGGTGCGCCGATGGGAGCTGGTCCCAGGCCACGTCCAGATCGACGCCCTTGTCGGCCGCCAGCTTCTGCAGCCGCGGGAACGCGACCGAGCGCCACGAGCCCGCCCACGGGGCAATGGCACCATCGCGCAGGGTCTTCGTGCCATCGGGCACGATCAGCTCGGGCGCGAACGTGAGCACGTCGCCGAACCCCTTGCACGTGGGGCACACGCCGAGCGGGCTATTAAAGGAGAACAGCGCCGGCTCGGGCCGCATGGCCGGCGTGCCGCAGTTGGAGCACTGCCACTTGGACGTGCGCAGCTGCGGCTCGCCCTCGCCCACCACCAGCGCCAGCGACTCCTCGCCGCGCCGGAACGCCTGCTCGCACGCCTCCACCAACCGCTCGCGCTCATCGGGCGCCCAGCGCAGCCGGTCGACCACGATGTGCACCTGCTTGGTGCCCTTCTTGAGCTTGGGGGTCGGGTCCAGCGGCACGGCCGCGCCGCCGATCCACGCGCGCGTGTACCCGGCGCGCAGCAGATGCCCGGCCTGCTCGTCCCACGACAGCTTGGCCGACAGCTCGATGGGCGCCAGCACCCAGACCAACGTGTCGGCCGGCCAGCGTTCGGCCTCGAGCGCGATGGTGCGCGCCGAGTCGGCGACCACCGGGCGCTCGCACTTCACGCAGTGCACCGTGCCGAGCCGCGCGAACAGCAGCCGCAGGTAGTCGTGCACCTCGGTCGAGGTGCCCACGGTGGAACGCGCGCTCCGGGTGGGCGCGCTCTGCTGGATGCTCACGGCCGGCGTGAGCCCGGTGATGGACTCCACGTCGGGCCGCGGCAGACGATCCAGGAACTGCTTGGCGTACGTGCTCACCGACTCGACGTAGCGGCGCTGGCCCTCG
>JAIOPA010000403.1 GCA_021414165.1 Candidatus Eiseniibacteriota bacterium | reverse complement strand
GAGCCCGCTCGCGTGCGTGCTGTCGTAACCCAGGAACTCCGAGTGCGCGCCACTCGTGAGCGCGGTCCATGGCTTCTGCTCGGCATCGGGATCGCGCAGGAACCGGCTCGCCGCACGTGCGCGCTCGCGCTGCGCTTCCATGGCCGCGCCGAAGCCATCGCGATCGACCGTGATATTGCGCGAGGCCGCGATCTCCTCGGTGAGCTCGAACGGGAACCCATACGTGTCATGCAGCGCGAACGCCTCATGACCCGGCAGTTCCGTGAAGCCCTGCGCCAGCAGCTTCTCGAGCCGCTCCATGCCGGCCTCGTACGTCTGGCCGAAGCTCGCCTCTTCCTGCTCGAGCAACTTGAGGATGCGCTCACGATGCGTGGCGAGTTCGGTGTAGTGCCCGCCGAACGCGTCGATGGCCCGCGCCGCGGCATCGGCCAGGAACGCGCCGTCGAGCGCCAGACCCTGCTCGGAGCGGCCGCGCGTGACCGCGCGGCGCAGCAACCGGCGCAGCACGTAACCCGCGCCCTCGTTGCCCGGCAGCGCGCCCTCGGCAATGGCGAACGACAACGCGCGCACGTGATCGGCGATGATGCGCGCATCGCGCGTGGCCGTTTTCAGATTGGCCTTCGTGACCTTGGACTTGGACAGCACCGAGTCCACGAGCGGCGCGAACAGGTCGGTCTCGAAGATCGTGTTCTTACCCTGCAGGATCAACGCGAGCCGCTCGATCCCCATGCCCGTGTCGATGCCCGGGTTCGGCAGCAACTCGAGCTTGCCATCGGGCTGCGCGTCGAACTGCGGGAAAACCAGGTTCCAGAACTCCATGTAGCGATCGCCGGCATCGCCGGGCGCCTCGCCCCAGAAAGCGTCCTTGGGCAGGTAGTCCGGGCGCTTCTCGCCGAGATCGAAGTACATCTCGCTGCACGGCCCGCACGCACCCGCACCACCGGCAGGACCCCAGAAGTTGTCCTTGCGGCCGAGCGCGATGAGGTGATCGGGCGACAGGCCCAGTTTGACCCAGAGCGCAGCGGCTTCATCGTCGCGCGGCACACCCGGCTCGCCACCGAAGATCGAGACGAACAGGCGCTCCTTCGGAAGACCGAGCGTCTTGGTGACGAACTCCCACGCGAACGCGGTCGCCTCTTCCTTGAAGTAGGCACCTTTCGCCTTGGGCCCGAACGAGAAGTTGCCGAGCATCTCGAAGAACGTGTCATGGCGCGGCGTGAGCCCGACGTTGTCGAGGTCGGTGAGGCGCAGGCACTTCTGCACCGTGGTCGCACGCGT
>JAIOPA010000402.1 GCA_021414165.1 Candidatus Eiseniibacteriota bacterium | reverse complement strand
TGCGTTACGACTACATCAATGTCGACACGCCGGCGTTGCAGAACGACCTGGCACCGCTCGAGGACGGTCCGTTCCCGGACTCGCTCGACACCCAGGACCTCACGGACAACCGCGTCTACACCCGGCTCTCGCCGCGGCTGGGCGTGTCGTTCCCGGTCGATGACAAGACGCAGCTGCGCTTCAACTACGGCCAGTTCTATCAGCAGCCGAACCTGCAGGACCTGTACGTGTCGTACCGGTTCCTCGAGTACAAGCTGCAGACCGGTGGCTACTTCGTGCCGTTCGGCAATCCGAACCTGAAGCCCGAGCGCACGGTGGCGTACGAAGTCAGCTTCGCGCGCCAGTTGGGCGAGCGTTCGCGCCTCGACGTGACGGCCTACTACAAGGACGTCCAGGACCTGGTCGAGGTCACCACGATCCCGGCCGGCGTGGGCGTGCAGTCGCGCAGCTTCACGTCGTACCGCAACCGTGACTTCGCCACCATCAAGGGCGTCGACATCGGTTTTGCCATGCGCCAGACGAATCACGTGGCGTTCAGCGTCAACTACTCGTTGTCGTACGCCAACGGCACCGGCTCGGTGTCGGGCTCGCAGGGCAACATCGCGTGGACGGGTAGCGAGGTGCCGCGCCAGACCGCGCCGCTCGATTTCGATCAGCGCCACAAGCTGTCGTTCAATGCCGACTACTCGTTCAACAAGGGCGAGGGCCCGGTGTGGGGCGGCGTCAAGTGGCTCGAGGACTTCTCGGTCAACGCGCTGTACAACATCGGCAGCGGCACGCCGTTCACGCCGACCAATGTGTACAACGAGCTCACGCTGGCGAGCGTGGCGTCGCAGCCGCGTGGCCCGCTCAACTCGCGCTACGGCCCGTGGACGCAGTCGCTCGACCTCAAGGCCTCGCGCGGCTTCCATCTGGGCGGCACGCGCATGGAAGGCTTTGTCTGGGTGTTGAACGTGTTCGACACCGAGAACCCGGTCGGCGTGTTCACGTCGAGCGGCTCGGCCAACACGACCGGCTGGCTCAACACGAACGACGGACAGGCCTACCTCGACAACGCTGCCGCCAAGGGCAAGGACGGTCTCGGCCGTTATCGTCTGGCGGAAGCCGACCCGAATCTTTTCGCGAACCCGCGCCTCGTCCGTTTCGGCGTGCGTACCAGCTTCTGAGCCGCGTCACGGACGCGAGGAGGATCACAGGATGAACTTCCGGAGCAGGATCCAGGGCGCACTCGCCGTCGGGTTGGCACTGTTGTTCGGTGCTAACGCCGCACTGGCGGGTATGCCGGTGAATCGTGCGGCACGGCCATTCGGTACGGCCCGGCCCACGAAGGTCCAGCAGCAGGACCTGAGCCGTCGCATCGACATCAACAACCTGAATCTGTTCGTCACCAACGAAGGCTCGTTCGGCTTCGACGTGGCGGGCAACTTCAATGGCGGTCTGTTGTATCCCAACCACACCACGAACTCGGCCATCTTCGCAGCCGGGTTGTGGGTGGGCGCCAAGGTGGGCTCGGAATACCGGGTCACCGTGGCCGAGTACAGCGACGAGTACGTGGCCGGCCGCATCCTGGACGGCTCCACGGATCCCGCCACGAGCGACGATCCGGGCGATCCGCGCTTGATCGTGTACAAGGTGAACCGCTTCCGGGGTTCGCCCTCGGACACGGCGCACGTCGACAACCCGAACGCGCCCGACGTGCAGCTGGAGCGCGCCGAGGATGATCTGGCGCATCACTCGTGGAGCGAGTACATGTTCGGCGCCGTGCCGTTCGGCGCGCCGTGGCGCCTGTGGCGCTTCGACAACACCGCCACGCCCACGGCCGGCGATTCGGTCGATATCCCCGGCCCGGATATGCTCGGCGACCAGATGCTCTGGTCGGTCTACAACGACGGTCTGCCGGACGCTCACACCAACGGCTCGGGTGGCACGGCGCCGCTCAAGCTGCAGGTCGAGCAGACCACGTTCGCCTTTGAACGTCAGGGCCCGCTCGGCAACACGATCTTCATCAAGTACAAGTTCACGAACAAGGGCACGACCACGCTCGACAGCATGTACGTGGCGCAGTGGGCCGATCCGGATCTGGGCGGCTTCACCGATGACTTGGTGGGCGCGGACACGCTGGCCGACAAGACCGGCAAGAACCGCTCGCTGGGCTACTGCTATAACGGCACGAACCGTGACGATGTGTACGGCGACGTGCCGCCGGCGCTCGGGTTCGACTTCTTGAAGGGCCCGATCTCGGGTCCTGATACGCTCGGTCTCACGAGCTTCTCCAAGTACATCAACGGCACCGACCCGGTGAACGCCAACGAGACGTACAACTACATGCGCGGTTACACGACCGACTCGGATGGCAATCCCGATCCGTTCGTGGACCCGTTCGGCAACATCACCAAGTACATGGTGTCGGGCGATCCGATCGTGAAGGCCGCGCTCGGTAACGCCGACACGCGCAACTGGGTCGACTCGAGCCCGGCCGATCGCCGGTTCTTCCTGTCGAGCGGTCCGTTCTCCATGGCCCCGGGATCCACGCAAGAGGTCATCGTGGCGATCGTGGTGGGCCAGTGCGGTGACCGCCTGCGTTCGCTGCAGTCGCTGCGTTTCGTGGACGACGCGGCGCAGGAGGCCTACAACCTGAACTTCGATATCCCCACGCCGCCGCGCGCCCCGGATGTGACCGTGAGCTCGGATCACAACCTGGTCACGCTCGACTGGGATCGTTCGGTGGAGGCCGATCCGCTGCTCGCCGGTTACACGTTCGAGGGCTACAACGTGTACCAGGGTGCGACGATCGCCGGCCCGTGGCGGTTCATCACCGCGTTCGATGCGGTGAATGGCATCCGCCAGGTCGACGGCCTGCGCTTCGACGATGGCCAGTGCGAGATCCTGCCGCTGGCGCCGTTGGCCCGTGGCACCGACTTCGGCCTGGGCTCCAGCTACTCGACGTCGCAGGACTTCGTGAGCGGTACCACGGTCAAGGACGGCACGGACTACTACTATGCGATCTCGTCGTACGCCACGAACCCGGCCGCCGTGCCGGGCGCGCGCGTGCTCGAGTCGGGGTTGAAGGCCGTCGTCGCACGTCCGCAGCGCGCCGCCGGTGCGGTGACCGCCAAGCAGGTGCTGGCGGTGCCGAATCCGTACTACGCGCACTCCACGTACGAGCAGTCGCAGTTCGCGCGCCGCATCCGGTTCCTGAACTGCCCCGGCACGACCACCATCCGCATCTACAACCTGGCGGGGCAGTTGGTGCGCACGCTGGAGAAGAATGACCCCGGCACGTCCGTGATCGAGTGGAACGTGCAGACCGAGGGCGGCCTGCCGGTCGGCAGCGGCGTGTACGTGTACCACGTGTCCACTCCAGCCGGTCAGAGCACCGGCCGGCTCGTCGTGCTGATGGAGAAGGAACGCCTCAACAACTTCTAGGAGAGGGCCACCCCATGACCGTGCATCAGAGCTTGAAGGGAGACCGCGCGATGAATCGTCTCGCGATCCGTGCGCTCGGTCTGACGGCCCTCGTCGCGCTGGCTGTGAGCAGCGCGTGGGCAGGTTCAGACGGACGCAAGGGCACCAACGGTGCCGTGGAACTGCAGATCCCCGTGGGCGCGCGTGGCAGCGCGCTGGGCGCTCCCACGGCCAGTGACGTGAAGGGCGCCGAGGCCACCTTCTGGAACCCCGCCGGTCTGGCGGAACTGGAAGGGACCGAGGCGTTGTTCTCGCACACGAGCTACTTCGCGAACATGAAGGTCAACTACGCCGCCGCGGCCGTGAAGGCCGGTGGGCTCGGTTCGCTCGGGTTCGCCGCCAAGGTGCTGTCGGTGGGCGACGTGATCGTGACGACGGAACAGGCGCCCGATGGCACGGGCGAGATCCTGCAGCCGACGTTCTCGGTGCTCGGCGTGAGCTGGGCCAAGGCCTTCACCGATCGCGTGAACTTCGGCATGACCGCCAACTTCGTCAACGAGAACGTCGCCAGCGTGTCGGCGAACGGCCTCGCGTTCGATTTCGGCGTGCAGTACAAGACGGGCTGGAAGGGCATGAACCTGGCCATGACCATGAAGAACTTCGGTAACTCGATGAGCTTCGGTGGCCAGAACCTGGAGTTCGGTGCGCTGCCTCCCGGCAGCGAGCCCGGTGCGGCCAACCGCGTCGTGCGCCTGACCACCTCGTCGTTCGAGATGCCGTCGTACTTCACGCTGTCGACGTCGTATGACGCCTGGCGGCAGGGCAACACGGCGCTCAAGGTGTTGGGTTCGTTCCAGAACAACAACTTCTCGGGCGACAACTTCACCGCCGGCGCGGAGTGGATGTACAAGGAGCAGTTCGCGCTCCGTGGCTCGTGGTTCGGCACCATGTCGAACTCCACGGACACGATCACCGGCGACGAATCGTCGAGCTTCGATTCGGGCGACGACCTGTACCAGGGCTTCGCGCTGGGCGGCTCGGCGAACGTGAAGTCGGGCAACACGGCGCTCGGCCTGGACTTCAGCTGGCGTCCGGCGAAGGAGTTCTTCGACGACGTGTACGAAGTGGCGGTGCGGTTGAAGTTCTGATCCACGCCGCAGTCTCGACGAAGGCCCCGAGCGCATCCGGCTCGGGGCCTTCTCGTTTACAGCGGGGTGGGGTGGCAGACCCGGGCAAGCAGAAGCCCCCGGCGAGTCGCGCTCGCCGGGGGCTCGATTGGCTTCGTTGCCGGACGCCTACGAGTACATGCCCCGCAGCTCATGCACGCGCAGCACGCGCTGGATCGCCACCATGTAGGCCGCGATGCGCAGCGACACCGTGGACTCCGCATCCGTCTTGGCCTTCATGGCGATCACGTCGCCGAACGCCTTGACCATCTTCTCACGGAGCCGCGTGTTCACCTCGGCCTCCTGCCAGTAGAAGCCCATGCGGTTCTGGACCCACTCGAAGTAGCTCACCGTGACGCCGCCCGCGTTGCAGAGGATATCGGGGATCACGTGGATACCCTTCGCCTCGAGCAGCTTGTCGGCATCCGGCGTGGTGGGGCCATTGGCGCCCTCGGCCACGATCTTGGCCTTCACCGAGTTGGCGTTGTCGCTCGTGATCTGGTTCTCGAGCGCGGCCGGCACCAGGATGTCGCAGTCGTACTCGATGATCGACGTGGTGAGCGGCTTGCCGCCGGGGAAGCCGGCGATGCCCTTCTTGTGCGAGGCGGCGTAGGCGATGAGCGCCGGGATATCGAGACCGTCCTCGTTGTAGAGCGCGCCCGTGACGTCCGACACCGCCACGATCTTGGCGCCGCACTCACGCGCGAGCAGATCGGCCGACACGCTACCCACGTTGCCGAAGCCCTGCACCGCGACACGCGCGCCCTTCAGCGGCATGTTGAGGTGCTTGCACATCTGCTCCACGCAGATCATGACGCCACGGCCCGTGGCCTCGCGGCGGCCCTGCGAGCCACCCACCTCGAGCGGCTTGCCGGTGACGACGGCCAGCTCGGTGCGGCGCTCGTGCATGGAGTACGTGTCCGCGATCCACGCCATCTCGCGCTCGCCCGTGTTCACGTCCGGCGCGGGCACGTCGCTCTCGGGACCGAACAGGTCCGACAGGTCGGCGGCATAGCGGCGCGTGAGCTTCTCGAGTTCCGTGCGCGACAGCTTGGTGGGATCGACCTTGATGCCGCCCTTGCCACCGCCGAACGGGATGTCGGCCACGGCGCACTTCCAGGTCATCCACGACGCGAGCGCCGACACCTCTTCAAGCGACACATCGGGATGGAAGCGGATGCCGCCCTTCGCCGGACCGCGCGCGATGTTGTGCTGCACGCGGAAGCCCTCGAACATGCGGATCGTGCCGTCATCCATGGCAACGGGGAGCCACTGGATGGTGGCGCGACGGGGACGCTTGAGCAGTTCCATGATGCCGGCATCGAGCTTGAGTCGGGCCGCGGCTTCCGAGAACTGACGCTCGGCGTTCTCGAGCGGGTTGAGCTGGCTATTGACGGCGACCGCCATGTGAGCCTCCACGCGCCGTCCGGGCGCGCGATGAACCGTGAAAGGGCCCTCGGGCCGGGTCCGGCACGAAGGAGTGGATTCTCTGGATAGGGGCCGCTGAGCTAGCGGCAACCGGAATATAGGCGCGCCCGGAACGCGCACACAAGGCCGCCGGAGGTCCCCGGGACGGGGTTTGCCATGGGCTGGACCGTCGGGGCGACCAAAGGGGCGTCGCGGCGGCGGGCGGCACCCTCGCTCGCCCGGTGCGAACCTGCGGGGGATGGGGCCACCAAGCGCGAGCCCCCGGCGCCGTGTGGGCGCCGGGGGCTCGGTGTGCGGGGCGAGCGGGCGGCTACAGGTTATAGCGCCGCTTCAGCTCGGCCATGTTCATGGGGATGATCAGCTGCGCAGCCGACGGCTTGGCGCCGCGGGTGCCGCCGGCGGTCAGGCCCTCGGACTGCAGCGTCTCGTCCTCCCAGCGGTCGATCCACCAGCGCAGGCTGTCCGGCTTGAAGCCGCGCGCCTTCAACTCGGCGGGGATCGCGGCCGAGTCGCCGCGCGTCAGGTAGAAGAGCGCGAAGCCGGTCACCTCGAGCGTGCTGCCGTCGCCGACCTCGACCTTCAAGTCCACCGACGTGCGGATGGTCTTGTGCCACTTGCCATCCTTGCCCACGCGCGTGTCCGGGAACGGCACCAGGTTACGGTCGAAGTTCAGCGTGATCTTGCTCGCCGGCGGACGCTCGGACGTACCGATGAAGATGTTCTCCGCGGTCTCCAGTTCGTCGGTGCGGCGCGTGACCACGTCGCGCGTGCCGTTGCCGGCCGAGTCGAGCGTGGCCGACTGGAACACGTAGTCGTCGGTGAACAGTTCCTTGTACTCGTCGAGGCCGCGGTTCACCCAGCACCACTCGAACAACCGGATCGCATCGGCCGGCGTGGTGGGCGAGGGGGCGATGGTGGTGACGCGCTCGTTGAGCACCGTGGGCATGAACGGATTGAAGCAGCCCGCGGCCGCGAACGCGGCGATGAGTGCACCGAACAGGATGAGTAGTCGTCGCATGGCTCTACCTCTTGCCTATCGCGTGAGCGACTTGAGCCGCCACCAGGTCATCGTGCGCTGATCGGTCGACGGGTTCGCGCCGACCGTGGGGTCGACGCGGTCGGTCCATCGCACGATCGCCCAGCGCGTTCCATTGAACACCATGTTGAGATCGCAGTAACCCACGGCAATGACCTCGCCGGTGTTGCTGCTGCTCGGGTCGGTGGCCAACAGCACGTACTTGCGGTGCAGCAATGCGGTCGTACCGCTCTCCTCGTCGTTGCCGGAGAACGGGTCGCGGCTCCACTGCCAACTGTACGTCGCGTTCTGCCGGACACCAAAGAGATAGCGCGACACCTTGCTCTCCAGGGCCAGATTCCACGGCTCGGGAGCGGGGATCGGGGCGTCTGTTGACCAGACCGCGACAACGGCCGGGTCGTAGAACGCCCGGAACGCGATGTCGGACGGGGCCACGGAGTCGGCGAAGCAATGCGCGTAGGCGTTCTCGCCGTTGACCGTCTTGTTCTCCACGGCCAGCCGCAACGTCTCCAGCACTTCATCGGTGGTCCTGAAGCTCTCCACCACGCCACCGCCGGTGGGCGCCTCGGGGTCCGAGGGCTTGAACGGGTTCACGCAACCCAGCGGCAGCAGCAGCACGAGGGCGGTGAGTGCGGGGGCCAGTCGGCGAAGGGCGCGCAGGGGCATGATCACAACTCCCACGACAACTGGAGCGAGCCGTTCCAGTAGTCCTGTTCGGCCACCGGCGACTGCTGCGGCAGCCCATTGCGGAACGTGGTCGACTGGTCGGCCGAGAAGCTACGGTTGATCGTGCCGGTCAGCAGACCCTTGCGGGCGATCGTCAGATTCAGGTTCGCGCCGCCCGTGAACGTGAGCCGGCGGCTGCGGCGCGTGGGGGCCTCGACGCCGTTGCTCGTGCCGTTGCGATCGGTCGCCTGATAATCGGGCGTGATCGTGAACGACAGCGCGGGCGAGGGCGACCAGGTGACACGCGAGCGCAGCGTGTAGTTGAGGTTCTCGTCCGACGGCACCAGCACGCCGGTGCCATCGGGCAGCAGACGCCAGTCGCCGCGCGGCTGCTGGCGGGCGTTGTGTGTCACGTCGATCGTGAGCCGAGGCGTGAGCACGGCGTTCAGGTTGGTGACCGAGTTGAAGTCGAGCGACAGGTCGTTGCGGTCGGCCGCGAACGGGAAGAACTGGTAGTCGGCCGAGACCGTGTTGGTCTGGCTCGCGGTGAGCCCGCGCAGCATGCGGTAGCTCCAGCGCCACTCGCCGCGATAGGAGCGCGTGTCCGTGTTGTTCGAGGTCGAGATGGACGGCAGGTTGATCGCGCGCGTGAGCGTCACGTCCAGCGCCACGCCGCTGTTGAGCTTCTCGGAGTAGTTGTAGAGCCCCTCGAGGCGATAGTTCTGGCGGTAGGCATCGCGCGGCGTGGGCGGGGAGGCCGTGTCGGCGATGGCCTTGGACCGGAACTGCGACAGCGAGATGCCGCTCGTGAGCTTGGCCGTGATGCGGCGGCCGAACGGACGCGTGAGCGTGGCGTTGGCCTGCCGGTTGTCCTGCACTTCGTTGTAGCCGTAAGCGCCCTTGCGGCGCGGGAAGTTCGAGTCGCCGATCAAATCCGAGTAGTCGGCATCGAGCGCGTACACGCCCTGCGCCCAGCGCGCCTGCGCGCGCAGGCCCTTGTCGCGGCGCGTGCCCTGCAGCGTGCGGTTCTGGCCGGTGTTCGCGGTGAGGTTCAGGTAGCGGTCGTTGGTGAGCCGCATGCGCACGGTGGCATCGACGCTCGCGCCCGAGGTGAGCAGGCGGTTGATCGTCTCGTCGTCGTTCGGTGTCTCGACGCGCGTCTTGCGCGCGGAGTAGTTCACGCTCAGGCCCACGGGTGCGGTCGGGAACATCTGCATCGCGCCACGCGCCGTGCCCGAGAAGTCGCTCGTGCGCAGCGTGTTCTCGGCGCTCGGGCGGCGGGTGCGCGCCAGGTTGCCGTTCACGCCGCCGTTCAGGTCGTGCGACAGCCACGAGCCGCGGTTGTAGCGCAGGCGGCCATTGAAATCGCCCGACAGACCGCGCTTCAACTGCGAGAAGTTCTTGAGGTCCAGAAGACCGGCGAACAGGTTGAACTCCGACGACAGGTCCTTCATGAGCTGCTGGCGCGTGCGGGTCGACAGCTGGATGTCGCTCTTGGTCTCGCCTTCATTCGAGGTCGAGCCGGGGTCCAGGTTGTCGAACCCCGACAGCGCCGCGCGGCCACCGACCGAGAGTCCCTTGTTCAATCGCCAGTTGGCCTCGCTCGTGGATTCGCGCGTCTGGCGCAGACTCAAGCGGCCGGCCGTGGTGGAGCGATCCATGACGATGTTCGTGCCGTTACGCAGGAACAAGGGGCCACGCACCATGGTGTAGTCCGCGCCATTCGACCACGAACTGTTGGTGCGGCCCACGTTATAGCCGCTCGTGTACTTGAACGTCGTGCGCGATCCCACCGATGCGGCCTGCGACAGCGGGTTGAAGCTCTCGCGCGTGATCACCGCGCCGACCGAGTCGACGGGCACGCCCATGGAGTCGGCCATGGCGATCATGCGCAGCATGGGCAGGCGGAACCGGATCATGAGCGCGCGCAGCGAGTCGGGCAGGAGGCGCAGGCTATCGGCGCGCTCGAACAACCCGTCGAACTTGAGGTTCAGCGTATCGCGCAGCAGCGTGGTGTCCGCGAACGCGAAGCGCGCCGACGACGAGGTCTGCGCTCGACCCGGCAGCGATTGCGCCACGAGCCCGATCAGCACGGGCACCAATAAGAAGAGTAAGCGTCGAGTCTTCGTCATGCCGAGCGGGCGCAGGCTCCGGATCCTTGAGGGACGACTGGACCACCCCGCGGAGCACCCGTCATGGGCGACCCGGTCGTGCGGGCAGTGGCGTGGCGCATACTGACATACACCTGCCGGTCCGCGCCTGCGGCAAAAAGCCGTTCGGCGCTGGGCAGGAATGGTTCGCGTACCGCCCTGTCATCGGCAGGTCGGGGCCTGCGGTCGAGGGTCTAGCGCGGGCAGCCCGAAGTTCCTGGGCGGCCGTCCGGCGGGGTGGGAGCCACCCGGGTTCAGTCCCACTGAACAGCTGGACAGCCTCCTAACCCCTTGTCCGCGAGGGGGCTGGCGGTCCGGACGTTCACCCGGCAGAGGTTGCCGGGTTTGCTGGGCGGTCGTACCGGATGCTAGCTTCCACGCGCTTGTTCAGGCACGGATGCCGGGTTCGGGGCTTTCGGTGCCGATTTTGCTATGGGCGAGTACGCGATCGCCGTCACCGTCACCACTCCAGCTCACGAGGCACGGATGTTTCTCGATAGCCTGATGGGTTTCTTCTCCACTGATGTCGCCATGGACCTGGGCACCGCCAACACGCTCGTCTGGGTCAAGGGCCGGGGCATCGTCCTCAACGAACCCTCGGTCGTCGCCGTGGAGAAGAGCTCGAACCGCGTCCTCGCGGTGGGTAGCGAGGCCAAGCTCATGCTCGGCCGCACGCCCGACGAGATCAATGCCGTGCGACCCTTGAAGGACGGCGTCATCGCCGACTTCCAGGTCACCGAGCACCTGCTGCGCGCGTTCGTCCAGCGCGTGCAGAAGCACAAGTTCCTCGTGCGCCCGCGCATCATCATCTGCGTGCCCTCGGGTATCACCGAGGTCGAGAAGCGCGCCGTCATCGATTCCGCGGTGCGCGCCGGCTGCCGTGAGGTGCTGCTCGTGCCCGAGCCGATCGCCGCCGCCATCGGCGTGGATCTGCCGGTCGATACGCCCACGGGCAACATGGTCGTGGACATCGGCGGTGGCACCACCGAGATCGCGGTCATCGCGCTCAACGGTATCGTGACCAAGACCAGCATCCGTACCGGTGGCGACGAGATGGACGAAGCCATCATGAACTACGCGAAGAAGGCCTATAACATGCTCATCGGCGAGCAGACCGCCGAGCGCATCAAGATCGAGATCGGATCGGCCTTCCCGCTGCCCGAAGAGATGGACATGGAGATCAAGGGCCGTGACCTCGTGCGTGGTATCCCGCGCACGCTGCGCGTCTCGAGCGTCGAGGTGCGCGAGGCACTGCAGGAGCCGGTCGGCCAGATCGTCAACGCGCTGCGCGAGTCGCTGGAGCGCACGCCGCCGGAACTCGCGGCCGACATCGTCGATCGCGGTATCTACATGACGGGTGGTGGCGCGCTGCTGCGTGGCCTCGACCTGCTCATGCGCGAAGTCACCAATCTCAATATCCGAGTGGCCCAGGATCCGCTCACGTGCGTCGTGCGTGGCGCCGGTAAGATCCTCGAGAAGCTCGAGGACTACGAGAAGGTGATCCTGAGCGGGCACCGGGACTGATCCCGGGGATCTGACCGTGAGCATCCTGCCTCCGGCCGAGCGCCGCAGCGTCGTCCTTGTGACGGTGTATGCGGCGCTCTCGCTTCTCCTGCTCGTGATCGGGGAGCGCATCCCCGCGAGTTGGCTGCGGGGCACGGGCGCGGTCATCTTCGCGCCGTTCGACCGCACCGCCGGCGCGCTCGACCGCATGTTCACGTCGTGGAACGAGAACACGTCGTTGCACGAGCGGATCGCCAAGCTCGAGGTGGAGAACGCGCGCTTGAAGCTCATGGCCGCCGAGAATCCGCGGTTGCGCGCGCAGCTGGGCTTCGGCTCCTGGCGCGGGCTGCCGCTGCAGCCGGTCGAGGTGCTGGCGTTGGGCGGAGGCAATCCGCTGCCCGATGCGGCCACGCTGTCGGCCGGGCTCGAGGACGGTGTGCAGGTGGGCGATGCCGTGCTCACGAGCGAAGGCTTGATCGGCCGTGTCACCGAGAGCTGGCCGCGCCTGTCGCGCGCCACGCTCATCACCGATCCCAATCAGGCCGTGGCGTGCGAGGTCGAGACGACGGGCGTGCAGGGCATCCTGCGCTTCGTCGCTTCGCCGCGGCCGCGTCTGGTGTTGTCCGCCATCTCGATCGCCGACACCGTGCGCGTGGGCGAGATCGTCGTCACGTCCGATCTCTCGCTGCGCTTCCCGCGCGGGATCCCGGTCGGCGTGGTGAAGCAGATCGACCGCGATCCCACCGGCCTCATGCAGGAGATCGAACTCGCCCCGGCCGCGCGCTTGGCGCGCCTGCGCCACGCATTCGTGGCGCCCGGTCCTCGTCCGCCGGCCGACGGCATCCCGCGTCCCAAGCTCGGTCCTGGCGCGGCCACCGGCCGTATCGAGCCGCGGGCCGCAGGCCGCGACACCGTGGGCAAGGGCCGATGAACATGAACCGGAGGATGCGATGAAGGCCATCGGCATGTTCATCTTCATGGCGATCGTATCGCTGCTGCTGCGCACCACGTTGCTCGCGGGCCTCGCTTCGCACGGCATCGTGGTCGACGTGCTCGTGCTGGCCACGGTGGCGTGGTCGCTCAAGCAGCGCGATGCGTGGGGCGCCACGTTCGGGTTCATCCTCGGGCTCGCCGCCGACATCGACACCGCCCACTGGGTGGGCCGGCACGCGCTCGCATTGTCGCTGCTCGGTTACGGCGTCGGTCGGTTGTCCACCACGCTCGTGCGCGACAGCATCCTCACCCAGCTCGTGTTGTTCGCGGTCGCGACCGCGTTGCACCAGTTGTGGGCCGCGGCCTTCGATGCCAGTGGTAGTGCGGTCAACGTCGGCTGGCTCGCCGGACGCGTCGCACTCGCCACGATCACGACCGCGCCATTCGGCGTGCTCGTGCTCATGATCCCCCGCCTCTTCTCGAGCCGACGGTCCTACGGGAATGCCTCCGGGTCCTCCTCAGCGGGATAAAGACGCGCGCTTCGCGCTGCTTGCCGGGCTCACCATCCTGAGCTTCGGCCTCGTCGTGCTCGGGCTCCTGCGCTTGCAGGTGCTCCAGCACGAGGAGCTGTCGCGCCTGGCGGACCAGAACCGGATCCGGCTCGACGTCATCCGCGCGCCGCGCGGCGTGATCCGCGACAAGTTCGGCCGCATCCTCGCCGACAATCAGCCGAGCTTCGACATCGTGTTCCGCCCCGCGCCCATCGAGAGCACGTTGCGCGTGCGCACGCATGTCTCGTCGGAGTGGCTGGCGCGCGTGTCGGGTGCCATCGAGGGCGACTCGGTCGACATCAAGCGCCGTGTGCGCGATGCGAACCGTACCGGCCAGACCGCGATCCTGCGCCGTGCGGCGCCCTATGCAGTCATGGCCGCGGTCGAGGGGTCGCGCTCGGAGTTGGCGGGTGTCGACGTGCAGATCTCGCCGATCCGCCGTTACCCCGAGGGCGGGCTCGCCGCGCAGTTGCTGGGCTATGCCGGTGAGATCAACGACCGCGAACTCGCGGACCGCGTGGACAAGGGCTACCGGCTCGGCGACCTGATCGGTAAGGCGGGCGTGGAGCGCCGCTATGAGGAAGTGCTGCGAGGCGAGGACGGCGCCGAGTTCGTGGTGGTGAACGCCATGGGCAAGCGTGTGAGCACGCTCGAGGAAGGCCCGCCACGGCCACCGGTCGCGGGGCGCGATGTGTACCTGACGATCGATCTCGACATCCAGCGCTCACTCGTGGAAGCCATGCAGAACGTGGAGCGCGGCGCGGCCGTGGTGCTCGATCCGCGCGACGGCAGCGTGATCGCCATGGTCAGCAAGCCGGTGTTCGATCCCAACGAGTTCTCGCGCGGCATCTCGAACGCGCGCTGGAAGCAGCTCAACTCGAATGGCGCGTTCCCGCTGCTCAATCGCGCGATCCAGAGCGCGTACCCGCCGGGTTCGACCTTCAAGATCGTGACCATGCTCGCGGGGCTCACGAACGGCCTGGTGAAGCCGCTCTCGCATGAAGTGACGGGCTGCAGCGGTGGCTACTTCTTCGGAGGCCGGCGCTTCGGCTGCTGGAAGCACGAAGGCCATGGCAACCTCGACCTGATCTCGGCACTGCAGTTCTCGTGCGACGTGTTCTTCTATCAGCTCGGACTGCGTATGGGCCTCGACCCCTTGCAGGCGACCGCCCGTGCGGTGGGACTGGGCGAGCGCACCGGCATCGACCTGCCCGCGGAGTCGCGCGGTCTGGTGCCCACGACGCAGTACTACAACCAGCGCTTCCACACCCAGGGCCGTTGGCCGCGCGGCATGTTGCTCAATCTGGGCATCGGCCAGGGCGAGTTGCTCACCACGCCGCTGCAGTTGGCCACCATGACCGCCGTGGTCGCGAGCCGTGGGCGTGCGGTCCGTCCGCATGTGGTCGAGAAGGTCGATGGGGTCGAGTCGTTCAAGATCGAGGCGCCGCTCGAGGCGGGCGTGACCACCACGAACGAGAACTGGGATGCCGTGCATCTGGCCATGCGGCGCGTGATCGAGGGCGGTACCGCGAACGCGGTGCGCGTGCCCGGCGTGATCTCGTGCGGCAAGACCGGCACCGCGCAGAACCCGCACGGTAACGATCACGCGTTGTTCGTGTGTTTTGCGCCCATGGAATCCCCCACGGTGGCCTTGGCGATCGTGGCCGAGAACAGCGGTCACGGCGGCAGCGTGGCGGCACCGATCGCGAATCACGTGCTCAAGCGAGTGTTCCTGGCCGATTCCACCTCGGCGCCGCCGCCGGTGCCCAAGGTGATCTCGCCGGCCGACACGGTGGGGGACTAACGTGCGCTTCCGCTTCCCGCCACTGGATTGGCCGCTCGCGCTGGCCACGCTGGGCCTGATCGGCATCGGGCTCGCCACGGTCTATAGCGCCACGTCGATCCCCGGTGCGCATCAGGGACTGTGGGTGAAGCAGTTGGTGTGGTTCGGCGTCGCGGTGGGCTTTGCGTGGATCATCGCCGTCATCCACTACCGGTTCTACGACTCGGTGTCGTGGCCCATGTACATCGTGTCGCTCCTGTTGTTGGTGGCTGTCTTCGCCATTGGCGTGGAGCGGCTGGGCGCCAAACGCTGGATCGAGATCGGGCCCTTGCAGTTCCAGCCGTCCGAGATCGGCAAGCTCGCCACGGCATTCGTGCTGGCGCGCTTCTTCGATCACTCGCGGCTGGATCTCAAGAAGATCCGCTGGTGGTTGCCGCCACTCATCATCGCCATGGTGCCGTTCGTGCTGGTGGCCAAGGAGCCCGACCTGGGCACGGCGTCCAGCTTCCCCGCCATGCTCATCGCCATGTACTTCTGGGCCGGCATGCCGCTCGGCCAGCTGCTGCTGGGGCTGTCGCCCATCTTCAATGTGGCGCTGTTCTTCCTGACCGGCAGCGTGTGGTGGTTCGTGGCGCTGTTCGCCGGGCTGCTGGCGTACGCGCGGCCCAAGCTGCTCGTGCTCATCGCCATGATCGCATTGAACGGCGCGGTGGCCGTGACGCTGCCCAAGATCTGGAATCACCTGCACGACTACCAGAAGCGCCGCATCGAGACGTTCCTGAACCCCGAGCAGGACCCCAGCGGCTCGGGCTACCAGGTCATCCAGAGCAAGATCGCC